>JAIRKW010000089.1 GCA_031259875.1 Campylobacteraceae bacterium | reverse complement strand
GATTCAAATAAAGGTATCACAAATCTGCATTTTCCAAATGATGTGATAGTAGACGCTTCAATGCCTGCAATGATTAGGGCAGGGGGCATTATGTGGGATAAAAATGGAAATCAAAAAGATGCTAAAGCCGTAATTCCGGATAGATGTTATGCAAAAATTTATCAAGCAGTCATCGAAGAGTGTAAAGAAAACGGTGCGCTTGACCCAAGAGTTATCGGCAGTGTTTCAAATGTAGGCCTTATGGCTCAAAAAGCCGAAGAGTACGGCTCTCATGATAAAACTTTTATCGCAGAAGATGATGGTGTGATAGTCGTAAAAAACAGTAAAAACGAGACGATATTTGAAACAAAAGTAAGCAGAGGCGACATATACAGAATGTGTCAGACAAAAGATGCTCCTGTGAAGGATTGGGTAAGATTGGCTGTAGAGCGCGCAAGGATTTCAAAGACTCCTGCTATTTTTTGGCTGGATGAGCGAAGAGCGCATGACAGAAGTTTGATAACAAAAGTCAAAGAATATCTAAAAGAGTACAATTTGTCTGGAGTTGATATAGATATTTTATCTCCTGTAGAGGCTGTTAAATTCTCTCTTAAGCGTATGCGGGAGGGTAAGGATACGATATCTGTAACAGGAAATGTGTTAAGAGACTATCTTACAGACCTTTTTCCGATATTGGAACTTGGAACAAGCGCTAAAATGCTCTCCGTAGTGCCCTTGATGAACGGAGGAGGGTTGTTTGAAACGGGAGCAGGCGGTTCGTCGCCAAGACTTGTGCAGCAGCTGCTGGATGAAAATCATCTAAGGTGGGACTCTTTGGGCGAGTTTTTGGCGATATTTGCTTCTCTTGAACACTATGCGCAAACGACAAACAATGCTAAAGCCGCAGTATTGGCAAAAACGCTTGATGGTGCGACCGAAGAATTACTACAAAATGGCAAATCGCCAAAATCAAAATGCGGCGAATTGGATAACCGCGGAAGCCACTTTTATTTGACTCTTTATTGGGCAAAAGCATTGGCAGAGCAAAAAGAAGATAAAGATTTAAGCAGTTTTTTTACACCGGTTTACGAAGAACTTTTGAAAAACAAAGAGAAAATACTTAGTGAATTAAATGGCGTTCAGGGTCAAAAAGTTGATGTAGGCGGTTATTATCGTCTTGATGATAAAAAAGCTTCAAGCGTTATGAGACCAAGCAAAACATTTAATTTGATTATAGACAGTATAAATTAAGGAGATTTACAAATGAAAATTTCCGTTATCGGCGCAGGTAATGTCGGGGCGTCTACATGTTATTTGTTGATAGCAAAAGAGATTTGCTCCGAAGTTGTTTTGCTTGACATCAACAGACAAGTAGCGCAGGGCAAAGCCATAGATATGATGCAAGCTTCCATAACTTTGGGCGCTAAAACAAGCATAAAAACTACTCATGATTATCAAGATATAGAAAACAGCGGCATAGTCGTAATAACTGCGGGAGTTCCCAGAAAAGAGGGAATGAGCAGAGAGGATTTGCTTCATATAAATATAAAGATTATGGAAGAGGTCGTTTTGAATATCAAAAAATATGCTCCAAATTCCATAGTCATAGTCGTTTCAAATCCGCTTGATATTATGAATTATGCTGCGTTTAAATTGAGTGGTTTTGGCAAAAACAGAGTCATTGGCATGGGCGGTATATTGGACAGCGCCAGAATGGCTTATGCAATATCAAAAAGAGTAGACACTAAAGAGATAAAAGCTCTTGTTATAGGAACGCACAGCGAACATATGGTGCCGCTTTTATCTCAATCATTTGTGTATAACCAAGCTTTGAAAGATGTATTTGATGAAAAAACATGCGGGGAGATCATACAAGAGACCAAAAACGGCGGCGCGCAGATAGTGAAGTTTTTGCAAACTTCGGCATATTATGCGCCTGCTGCCAGTATCTGTACTTTGGTAGAGGCTATTTTAAATGATACAAAATCACTGCTTCCTTGTTCGGCTTGGCTGGAGGGCGAATACAATGCAAGCAGTGTTAGTATAGGGGTTCCTGTGGTGGTAGGCAGAAACGGAATTGAAAAAGTATTCGAATTGCCTTTAACCAAAGAAGAGACGAAGAGTTTTAAAGAAAGTGTAAACTCTTTGAGCGATTCTTTGGCTGTAGTAGATAAATATCTGCAAAATACAAATTACTAATCAAGGAAAAATGTATGAATATACACGAATACCAGGCAAAAGAGATATTAAGAAAGTATGGTGTTCCAACACCCAAAGGACATATTGCTTTTAATGCCGATGAGGCTGTGCAAAATGCTAAAAACTTAAGCGGCGGCGTATGGGTGGTGAAAGCTCAAATACACGCAGGGGGACGCGGACTTGGCGGCGGTGTGAAGATAGCAAAAAGTATAGATGAGGTAAGAAGCTTAACCGATAAAATGATTGGTATGAATCTTGTTACTCATCAAACTGCAAGCGAAGGAAAAGAGGTAAGGAAAGTCTATATAGAAGAAGGACTTAACATTAAACATGAGTTTTATATCTCTATAGCTTTAAACCGAGCTCTTGAGATGCCGATGATTATAGCCTCTTCAAGCGGCGGTATGGATATAGAAAAAGTAGCAAAAGAGTCTCCGGAGAAGATAGCAAAAGTTTCTATAGACCCAACGATAGGATTTCAAAAGTTTCATGGAAGAGAGACAGCATTCAAACTTGGTATACCAAAAGAGATATTGGGTGATTTCATAGAGCTTGTTTCAAATCTTTACAAAGTTTACAGTGAAAATGATGCCGATATGGTAGAGATAAACCCGCTTGTTTTAACAGGAGATAATAAATTTTTAGCGCTTGATGCGAAGATTAATTTTGATGACAATGCACTTGTACGCCATAAAAACATAGAAGCTTTAAGAGATTTTGACGAAGAAGATAAAGCTGAAACCGAAGCCAAACAGTCAAATCTATCTTATGTAAAATTAGACGGAAACGTCGGCTGCATGGTAAACGGCGCAGGACTTGCGATGGCGACTATGGATATTATCAAATATGAAGGCGGAGAGCCTGCTAACTTTTTGGATGTCGGCGGCGGCGCAAATCCGCAGACTGTAGCCAAAGGATTTGAGATTATCTTGAAAGACAGAAATGTCAAAGCGATTTTTATCAATATATTTGGCGGTATTGTAAGGTGCGACCGTGTAGCAAACGGTATTTTAGAAGCTGCAAAAATAACGCAGGTTAATGTTCCTGTCATAGTAAGGCTTGATGGAACGAATGCGGATGAAGCTAAAGAGATATTAAAAAACAGCAATATAAAAAATATAATTTCAGCGTCTGATTTGTCTGAGGGCGCAAGAAAAGCCGTAAGCGCTGCAAAGGGGAACAAATGAGTATTTTAGTAAATAAAAGTACAAAGATAATAGTTCAAGGTTTTACAGGTAAAGAGGGAACTTTTCACAGTGAGCAATGCTTGGCTTACGGTTCAAATATAGTAGGCGGCGTAACTCCGGGACGCAAAGGCGAAACACATCTTGGAAAGCCTGTGTTTAATACTGTAAAAGAAGCTATAGAGGCCACTGGAGCAGATACAAGTATGATATTTGTCCCGCCTTTGTTTGCTGCGGACGCTGTCATGGAGGCGGCTGACAGCGGTATAAAATTAGCCGTTATTATCACGGAGGGCATTCCTGTGCGCGACATGATGAATGCAAAGCTGTATGCTACAAAAAAAGGAATGAAAATCATAGGTCCAAACTGCCCGGGAATCATAACAAGCGAAGAGTGCAAAATCGGCATAATGCCTGGATTTATCTTTAAAAAAGGAAGTGTCGGACTCATATCAAAATCAGGAACACTCACTTACGAAGCAGGCAATCAGATAGTACAGGAGGGATTTGGTATATCCACAGCTGTTGGTATAGGAGGAGACCCGATTATAGGACTTAGCTATAAAGAGTTGTTGACTCTTTTTGAAAATGACGAAGAGACAAAAGCGATAGCTCTGATAGGGGAGATTGGCGGTGCGCTTGAGATTGAAGCTGCCGAATTTATAAAAACAAATGTAACAAAACCTGTAGTCGCATTTATCGCAGGGGCTACCGCTCCAAAAGGCAAGAGAATGGGTCATGCAGGTGCAATCGTGAGCGGTGGAAGCGGAACAGCTGCTGAAAAAATGGAAGCTTTGGAAAAAGCTGGAGTGAGCGTAGTAAAAACGCCTGCGCTTATCGGTAAAAAAATAGCGGAAATTTTGAATGGCTGATATTTTCAGCCGTTTTTTTGATAAGATTTTAATAACTTAATAAGGAGAAAAACAGATGAGTTTCTTAACTCCACCGGAGGGTAAACCGTTAGTTTGGGTGGATATTTCAAGATGTAAAGCTTGTGATATATGCGTCAGTTTGTGTCCGTCAGGTACTTTGGCGATGGTGCAAAATGTAAACTCTACACTTGGTAAAACCATAGAAGTAGTAGCGCCTGACTCTTGTATAGGCTGTAGGGACTGTGAATTGCACTGTCCTGATTTTGCTATTTTTGTGACAGAACGTTCAAGCGAAATAAAGTTTGCAAAACTAACCGAAGAGTCTAAAGCAAGAGCGCTTGCTGTCAAAAATAATAAATTCAATAAAGTTGGTGTGTAAAATGTCAAGGATAATAGTTTCAAATGGTAACGAATTGTGTGCGCATGCCGCGATAGAGTGTGGTTGTAATTTTTTTGGCGGATATCCTATCACACCTTCGAGCGAAGTAGCGCATGAGATGAGCGTACTGCTGCCAAAAAAGGGCGGCAAGTTTATACAAATGGAAGACGAAATAGCGGGCATTTCTGTAGCTTTGGGAGCTTCGATGAGCGGAGCGAAAGCTATGACTGCGACATCAGGTCCGGGAATATCTTTAAAATCAGAACAGATAGGTTTAAGTTTCATTGCCGAAGTCCCGTTAGTGATAGTAAATGTTATGCGCGGCGGCCCATCTACAGGACTTCCTACACGCGTATCTCAAGGTGATGTAAATCAAGCAAAAGCGCCGACTCACGGGGATTTTGCGTCCATAGCGCTGTGTCCGGGAAGCCTTGAAGAGGCTTACAGTGAAACGATAAGAGCGTTTAATTTAGCTGAAAAGTTTATGACACCGGTATTTTTACTTCTTGATGAGACGATAGGGCATATGCACGGAAAAGCTGTTTTGCCTGATGTCGAGGAAGTTGAAAAAGATATAATTAACCGTAAAAAGTTTGATGGAGACCCAAAAGAGTATAAACCTTACGGTGTGGGCAAAAATGAATCTGCCGTGTTGAATCCGTTTTTCAAAGGCTACAAATATCACATAACAGGATTGCACCATGGACCTACGGGGTTTCCGACAGAAGACGGTGTGATATGCCAAAACAATATAGAAAGACTCACGGGCAAGATAAACAACCGCAAAGATGAGATAGTAAAATATGAAAATTTTATGATTGATGATGCAGACATTCTCATTATAGCTTACGGAAGTGTATCAAGGAGCGCTAAAGAAGCGATAGTAAAACTTCGCCGTGAAGGCATAAAAGCAGGACTTTTCAGACCTGTTACATTGTGGCCTTCTCCTGAAAAAGAGCTCTATTCGCTTGGTAAAAAATTTGAAAAGATATTGGTTGCAGAGTTAAATATGGGGCAGTATGCGGGCGAGATAGAACGCGCTATGAAGAGAGATTTTGATACTTTGCAAAAAGCAAACGGGCGTCCATTAACTCCGCAGGAGTTTACCCTAAAAATCAAAGGAATGATATAATGGCTTTCAATTATGATGAATTTTTGAGAGTAGACAAAATGCCTACTCTTTGGTGTTGGGGCTGCGGTGACGGCGTTATTTTAAAGTCTGTCATCAGGGCGATAGAGAAGGTCGGCTGGGATATGAACGATGTATGCGTAGTTTCAGGTATCGGCTGCAGCGGACGTTTCAGCTCTTATATAAATTGCAACACGGTTCACACTACGCATGGACGTGCTATAGCTTATGCTACAGGCATAAAACTTGCCAATCCTTCAAAACATGTGATTGTTGTAACAGGAGATGGAGACGGGCTTGCTATAGGCGGTAACCACACGATACACGGCTGTAGAAGAAATATAGATTTAAATCACATCTTGATAAATAACTTCATATATGGTCTTACAAACTCCCAAACTTCACCCACAACTCCGCAGGGCATGTGGACAGTTACGGCACAGTATGGCAACATAGACCCGACATTTGATGCTGCAAAACTTGCAAGCGCCGCAGGGGCTACATTTGTAGCGCGCGAGAGCGTATTAGACCCTAAAAGAATAGAAAAAACGCTTGCCGAGGGCTTTTCTCATGAGGGATATTCGTTTTTTGATATATTCTCAAACTGCCATATAAATTTAGGCAGAAAAAACAAAATGGGCGAAGCTGTACTGAATTTGCAATGGATAGAGAGCAGAATCGCCTCTAAAAATAAATTTGACCAGCTTAGTGACGAAGAGAAAAAAGGTAAATTCCCGATAGGAATTTTAAAACACGAAACAGACAAGATAGAGTATTGCAAAGCGTACGACAAAGTTATAGAAGCGGCGCAAAACAAAACTACCGTCAAGCTTTAAAGGAAATCCCATGGAAAGACAATTACGATTTGTTGGAGTTGGCGGGCAGGGAGTTATATTGGCAGGCGAGATATTAGCGCACGCTAAGATAGAAGAGGGTGGTTACGGTATAAAAGCTTCGACTTATACTTCGCAGGTACGCGGCGGTCCGACAAAAGTTGATATCATACTTAGTGAAAACGAGATACTGTTTCCTTATGCAAACGACGGCGAGATAGAGTTCATGCTGGCGACCGCGCAGGTAAGTTACAACCAGTTTAAAGACGGCGTAAAAGAGGGCGGTATCATAGTAGTAGAGCCAAATCTTGTAAAACCAACTGAAGAAGATAGAAAAAAGTGGAAGATTTATGAGATTCCCATCATCACAATAGCCAAAGAAGAGGTCGGTAATGTTATCACACAATCCGTCGTCGCTCTTGCCGTTACCATAGAGATGACAAAAGTTTTGGACGCGAAGATTGTAGAGGAAGTTATGCTTTCAACAGTCCCCGAAAAGGTAAAAGAGGCAAATAAAAAAGCTTATGAGCTTGGTATAAAATATGCCCAAAAGGCGCTTGCAGGATAAGTTAAAAGAGGAGGTTAAATCTCCTCTAACTTATAATTGTCATAACTTTTACTAATAAAGATATGTATAACTGTTGTTTTTGTGATTAACTTTATCGTTTAAAAAATCTGACTAAAACCGCCGTTCGTGATAAAATTCCTACAAATATCTCTTATTTTCAGCGCTGTGATTTTTTTAAAAAAGAGTATTTAAAATTAGCACAAATTTGTCCAATATTGGTTTGGTATTCATCGCGGTGCACAATTTTTACGCGCAGAAGTGACATATGAGGCTGCATCTTTTATTTTGTTCTTAAATGATGCGCATGTTATTTTTTGATTTTTTATAATTTTTATAAACTTGCGTCTGCTTTAAATTATTGTAAATATGGCTTTATACTTCAATCTCCTCTTTGTGTCATTACTGTGTAGCAAGATTATGAGTGCATATCGTGAGTTTTTAGATAAGACATAATAATCAAGAAAAAAATGAAGCAAAATCGTTTTTTTGATATAGGTATTTGTGGTTTTTAAGTTTTCGTTTTTTAAAAATGGCAAAATGTGTGTAATCAAAACTTCCTTCTTTGTCATTCTCATATAACTAAACGAAAAGCGAAGAATAATAAAGAGTTTTTATAATAAATGATATTTGCGAGGAGTGCGGGAATTTTCCATTTATGT
>JAIRKW010000064.1 GCA_031259875.1 Campylobacteraceae bacterium | reverse complement strand
TAGCCATTTTCAAGCAAAATATCGGCCATTTCATTGATAGTCTGCTCATTTAAAAGATTTGTATGCACTGTTGTGCGTACTTCAAAAGGTGTGGTGTTTGATTGCAGCGTAAAGTGAATAAAATGTTTGATAAGTCAAATAGGATACTTTTAAATGAATTTGAGCTCAAATTAATAAATTTGTTCAATACTCCAAGTAAGTCTCTTTTCTGCGAACATCGGTACAACACCCTCAAACTCTTTAGGGATTGTCTGCTCTTTTTTTCGTAAAACAACCTCTTTTTTTGGCGGGGTAATATTATAAATATTGCGTGCATTATCACTAGCAAATGCCTGAAGGTTTGTTAGTTTGTTATGTTTTTCAAAAAGTTCAGCTAATGCGCTTAAAGCGATAGGTGCTGTAAAGATGCCAGCAGCACAGCCGCAGCACTCTTTTTTACTTGCAAGATGCGGTGCAGAGTCGCTGCCAAACATCACTTTTTTGTCGGCATTTATGGCAATTTGCACCAATGCTTCTCTGTCTTTATAGGTTTTGGCTATGGGTTTGCAGAAAAGATGCGGATTTAAAAGTCCGCCTGCGACATCATCAAGTGTTATCAGCAGATGATGTAAAGTTATTGTGGCATATAGATTATCATATTTTTTCAAGAGTTCTGCGCTCTCTTTTGTTGTAATATGTTCCATTATGATGGTAAGTTTTGGAAAAGCGCTTGCTATGCTTTCATAAACAGCGCTAAACTCTTTTTCTCTGTCCATCACAAAGCCGTCTGTTTCGCCGTGTACGCAAAGTGGGATACCAAGTTCGCTCATCGCTTCAAAAATATGAGCCAATTTTTTGATGTCTATACTGCTAACGCCGCCTTCTGAGTTTGTTGTTACGCCGCTTGGGTAGAGTTTGACGGCACTGATAAACGGCTTTGCATCTCTTAAAAATTCAGGTGTATAACTCTCTTTAAAAAACAGACTCATATAAGGAGTAAAAATTTCGCCGTTGCAAGCTTTCAGTATTCGCTCTTTGTACTCTATAATCGCTTTTATAGTTGTAACGGGCGGTATAAGATTTGGCATAATAAGTGCGCCTGCAAAACTTTTTGCGCTATATTTGGCTATATCATCTAACATCTTTCCGTCTCTTAGATGCAGATGCATATCAAGCGGCGAATTTAGTGTTAATTTCACTTAAATAGCGTCCTCGCCATCCTCGCTGGTTCTAATGCGGATAACTTCGTCAATAGGGCTTACAAAGATTTTACCATCTCCGATTTTGCCTGTTCTGGCAGCTTTACTTATCGCGTCAAGTACTGCTTTTAAATTTTCATCTTTTATAATAACTTCTATTTTGACTTTAGGCAAAAAATCTACAATATATTCAGCTCCGCGGTAAAGCTCTGAGTGCCCTTGTTGTCTGCCGTATCCTTTTACCTCACTGACTGTCATGCCCGATATGTCAAGTTCGCTCAGAGCGTCTTTTACTTCGTCAAGCTTGAAAGGTTTGATAATTGCTTCGACCTTTTTCATCTTCTCTCCTTAATTGGTTTTTATATGTGCTTTAATAATTGTCTGCTGTTTTATAGGCTTCTTTGCATCATCCGTGACGCTATTTTCTATCGCTTTTATGGTGTCAAATCCATCTATGACTTCGCCGAAGATCGTATGATATCCGTTAAGCCAAGGAGTTGAGACTGTAGTTATAAAAAATTGACTGCCGTTTGTATTCTTACCTGCATTTGCCATAGCTAAAAGATAAGGTTTTTCAAAAAGTGTATATGGCGAAAATTCATCTTCAAACGGTTTGCCCCAAATACTGACGCCACCCATACCAGTACCAGTCGGATCGCCGCCTTGTATCATAAAATTTTTGATAACGCGATGAAAAATAATGCCGTCATAGTATCCATTTTTTACAAGAGAAATAAAATTTTCACAAGCTTTAGGAGCAACTTTGGGATATAATCTCAGCGTGATATTGCCGCTGTTTGTTTCTAAAATAACTATCTCTTGTGCGCTGACACAAAAGACGCATAACATCAGTGTTAGTATTAGTCTATGCAGCATACTGTTTCTTCCCGGATAAAATAGTTTTATATCATAACAAAAAAGAGTTTAAAAAAAGTAATATATGTGGTGCATAAGACAAGAAAAATGTACCGTTTTGCTTTTGGTTTTTGCTAATGCGAGATGTATTTGCAAGGATATCAAAGAAGACAAAAGCCTTAATCAAAACTTTGCAAGCAGAAAGATTGTATGTTTTTAGTCCCAAAACAGTAAAAAAATGCGGACAAAAATATCATTATAGCCATGTCGATTAATACATATGATTTTAGACGTGCAAAAACTTGCCGCAGCGTAAACTCATCCATTTTTCCATGTTATCGTGCGTTGTCATATCTATTTTTATTAGCGACAAAGAGATAAGACATTGGTTTAACGCAAAAATATTACCCATGCTAAAGGCTTTGTTTATTCAATGGCACTGTGGGTTTTACTGGTCGGTGTGCTCTTTTGTTGCCTGAGACATTGATATTTGACAATTGCCTTGCCAAATTTATCTCATAATCCGAGTTCTATGCCGTTTGTTATAGTATTGCGATGTGGTAAATGGCGCAGTATAGTGCAAATTTCATAAATTACTCCTTTTACCGTTTCGTTGTAAGCGGCATCTTCATCTAAATTTACACCGCAGTTTATACTGCTTTGAAGCTAAATAGTATTCGTATGTCGATTTTTAGGTGAATGGCGCCAACACTGCCAAAATCTCTTAGTGTCAGTAAACTTTCTTTTAAATCCAACATTGTTTGTGATTAAAATTCGTTTTGTGTTATCGAAGCTTTATGATTTTGGAGAAAACTATACTCAAAATCACCGGCAGAAAACAGCTTGCGCCATATAGTTTTTATAATACTTAGTAACCTTATCAATATACTTGACTTTATCTGTAAAATTTGATAGACTTCCATTTCTATTTCGATTAGCAAAGGAGATTTATTTATGATTAAGTTTAAAGTATATGCTCTTATTGGCGCACTGCTTTTATTGGTTACATCCGTATCTGCTCAAAAAATAGTCGTAGGGGGTTCTCCAGGACCTTACATAGACTTGTTTAAAGAGGCTATTGCGCCTGCGCTTGAGGCAAAAG
>JAIRKW010000026.1 GCA_031259875.1 Campylobacteraceae bacterium | reverse complement strand
TCAACCACTTTGGAGTAATTTTGCTCTACGATTTCGCCGTCTGTGTATAATTTGGCAGTTTTGACGCATGAAGCAGCAACCCCTAAATCGCAGGCTTTTTCGTAAAGTTCAACGGCTTTGGAGTAATTTTGCTCCACATAAATGCCCTCAATATACATCATGCCAAGCCCCTAACAACCGTTACCGTCTCCCAAATCGCAGGCTTTTTTATAAAATTCCGCCGCCGCCGCCTTATCCGATTTAATGCCTTCATAATATAAATACTCATGATACATATGCCCGACTTTATAGCAGCTGTGAGCATCTTTCAAACCGCATGCCTTTTTGTAAGCAGCTTGCACAGCAGGCGCGTTTTCATATAATTGATTGCGGCAAGCCGAAGCGTTTTTTTCGGCGCAATCCTTCACATGCTCAGCATTTGCCGCAAAAAACCCACAAAGCAGAGCAGCAAAAGTATCTTTTTCATGAAAGCGTTTTATATTTCGGAAATTTTTGCCGCGTCAAGCTCGCTAAATTCCTCCAAACTCTTCGCATCATCGCCAAATTCAACATTTTCTATCCTGCTAAATTCGTCCGAGATTTTGGAAGTAGTTACGGATATTTCCTTAACGTCTTTGTGGACCGTGTCTATATGCTTTGAAAGCTGTTCCCACCGCTCTTTGTAAAGCTTGAAATTTTTTGAAAGCTTCATCAGCTCTTCTTGAATTTTTTTAGCCTGCTCTTTGGTTTTTATATCTCTTACGACCGCCATTATCGTAGTCAAAAGCGCCATAAGAGTCGTAGGAGACGCTATCCAAACGCTTTTTTGCCGCGCATAGTCAATAATACTCTCATGATAAGCGTTAATTTCCGCGAAAATAGCCTCAGCCGGCAAAAACAAAACAGCCAAATTTGAAGTTTCGCCCTTTATGATATATTTTGAAGCGATGTCGTTTATATGCTTTTTCAAATCATTTCTAAAATCATTCTGAAAACTTTTATCCTCGCTCATTTTTCTGTAATTTTCAAGCGGAAATTTTGAGTCCACGCAGATAAGTCCGACAGGCTCGGGAGCCTTGATAACGGCGTCAGCAATATTTGAGTTCGAAAGTGTAAACTGAATATCGTACAAATCTTTTCGCTCGCCAAAAATGGATTTTAGTATCGCGTTTAACTGCACTTCGCCAAAAATTCCGCGCGTTTTTTTGTCGGTTAAAATACTTTGCAAAGAGACTACTTCGCCGCTTAAATTTTCTATAGTTTTTTGCGCTTGGTTGATTTTGGCGATGCCTGTTATTATCTCTTTAAAAGTTTTGTCTATATTTTCAAAGCCGCTCTTTAAACGATTTTCGACTTTTTCGTTAATTTTTTCAAGTCTCTCATCAACTTTTTTGGATAAATTCTCAAAATCTTTTGCACTTTGAATTTGTTGTTCTTTTAGAGATGAACTTATTTTTTCTCCTAAAGCTTCCAACTTTTCATGCAAAAACATATTCAGATTTTTTTGCATTACTTCCAAAGAGGTTGATATTTTGATAAAAAGTTCAGCATTTTTTTCTATCTGTTCTTGCACTGCTTTAGCACTTTGAAGCTGTTTGGTATCAAACGATGAAAGCTTTTCATACCAAAAACTTCTCATATTTTCTTGCTCCTTCTGCCTTAAAAATCTCTCTTCATCAAGCGTTTTAGCAAGGTATTTAATATTGATATAAACAAAAATCAAAACAGTCGCACAGCAAAGTAAAATGCCGACAATGATAATACTCTCTATACTCATTTACTCTATCTCCAGCGTATCTAATACTTTTTGCTTAAAACGGATAATCTCTATCTTTTGTCTTAAATCGCGATTTTCTTCCATAAGGATAGAATACTCGCTCCATAATGCACTAATATCACGGCTGCGGTAATATATCTGATTTTTTATATAAATCATCGGCAGCAAAAGTACAAAACCTGTCAACATAGCAATATATGTCCAAACCAAAAATTTCAGCGATATATTTTTTTCTTGCTGAAGCTTTTCGCCGTTATCTGCTTGCGCATTAATAGCTATATCTTTGTAGATATCAAGTCTATTTTCACTCTCCACAAACTCCCCTTTTGATATAAAACGCACGGAGTTTGGAACTTCTGCTTCTTGGATTTACTTTTATTTCAGCTTCAGTCGGTTCTAAGGCTTTTTTTGTGATTATTTGTCCTAAAGCGTGGTTATTACCACATTCGCATCGAAGCGCAGCAGAGGGACAAATGCAGGATTTTGACCAATTTTTGAATGTCTGTTTTACTATTCTGTCTTCTAGCGAATGAAAAGAGATAACACAAACTATGCACTCATCTATCTTGCTTTTTTGAATACTTTTAAGTAATTCTTCAAGTTCCTCAAGCTCTCTGTTTACCTCAATGCGTATTGCTTGAAACACCAATGTAGCAGAAGACACACTCCTACCGTTAATATGCCCTCTTCTTCCAACCAAATCGGCTAAAGTTTTAGCATTTTTTATTGGATTTTTCTCACGTGTATCACATATGAGCTTTGCTATTTTTTTATACTCTCTTAGCTCACCGTAATCTCTTAAAATACGTTCCAATTCATTTTTGGGATAACGGTTAACAACTTCATAAGCGCTTAATATTTGAGCTTTATCCATACGCATATCAAGACTTAAGGAGTCAAACCCAAAACCTCTGTCATTCTTGTCAAGCTGTAATGAAGAAACCCCCACATCAGCCAAAATACCGCGTATTGGTAAATGTTCATATTTATCAACAATGCTGCTAAAATTTTTATGCTCTATCGTTACTCTGTCTTTAAAAATCTCAAGCCTTTTTGCAGAAAACTTCACAGCCTCTTCATCACGGTCACAGCCTATTACACATAAAGAGCTTTTCTCATTTAAAAGCGTGTAGGTATGCCCTCCGTAACCAAGTGTGCAATCTATCAAATATCCATCTTTAATCGGCTCGAAAACACTCTTTACTTCATTTAACATAACCGGTATATGCGGGATTTGCAACGATTTTTCCTCTTGTGAATAATTTTGAGATATAATACACAATTTAGCTTTCAAAAAGGTTGAATAGCAATGCAAAATTATTTAATACATGAGTTAAGCGAGATTTCACTCTCCATGTTTAGAAAGAATTTTTTTGGTATCTATCACGGTTCAATATCCGCACGAACAGAACATGATAGATTTATCGTCAACAAAAAAAATGCTATTTTTGACAGACTTAACGAAAATTCACTTATAGAATTACATTCAAAAAATGATTACCGCTGGAATGATGCAAGTATCGATGCTAAAATACATCTTGGCATATACGCCAACATTAGTGAAGCCAAATATGCCTGCTACGCTATGCCGCCATATACTGTCGCTTATACTTTGACTCATAACAATATAATTCCAAAAGATTATTTCGGACTTACACTTATAGGAAAAACAAATATTTACGACCCAAAACAGTTTGAAGATTGGTACGAAAGAGCAAGTGTGGAAATATATAGATATTTTATAGAAAAAAATACTAACATAATGGTCATAAAAGGCTACGGCATTTTTGCATATGACCGCGACGTACACTCTTTGGCCAAAAATATAGCTTTAATAGAGAATACTTGCAGGGTTTTACTGCTGGCAAAAGATGAAAAATAGCAGTATCCTGTCAAAAAATAAAACAAGCTAACAAAGATGACTAACAAAATCGCTTTTTATTTAGCAAAAAGTACAAAGAAAAGCCTATTTTAAGCTATTTTAAACACTTTTAAGTGTACAATCTAACAGATTTAGTTTGTTATTGAGAGGATACTTTTTATGATTACTTGGATGCAGCACCACAAAAAATATTTAATAGTAACGGTTTGGATTAGCGTTATTGCATTTGTGGCAGCAGGTTTTATAGGTTGGGGAGCTTACGATTTTAACCTTACGAGGTCGTCTTCTGTTGCCAAAGTTGGCAACCGTGCAATAAGCAAGCAATTGTTCTCGCGAACTTATGCAAATTATTTCAATGATTATAATATTAGGGATTTCAACGGTGAATTAACGCAAGAACAAGCAAAAGAGATGGGGCTCGAAAATATTGTTCTGGATACTTTAATAAATGAGGCTTTAATATTAAATTTTGCCGATGAACTTGGTATTACGGCATTAGACAGCGACGTAGTTGAACTTATAACAACAAATGAAAATTTTTACGACAACGGCACATTCAGCAAAGATATTTACCGCTCCGTACTCCGACAATCAGGCTTTAAACCCTCAGATTACGAAGATATACTAAAACTAGGGATTATACTAAATAAACTTTACTCGATAATTACGAATTTTCCGGTAAGCGAAATAGACAAAGAGATATTAGGCTCAGCACTATTTATGGAAGACAGGCTTTCAGTTGCCACAGTTACAGTTGATGATAGTGAGATTAAAATCGGTGAGGATGAGATAAAGTCGTACTGGGATATTTCAAAAAATAACTTTTTAACAGAAAAAGTTTACCATTTTGAGAGTGTTTTTGTGCCACTTTCAAGAGATAATTTAAATGAAGATGATATTAAAGCTTATTATGAAGAGACGAAATATTTTTATCAAGACAGCGAAAACAGAGTATTAGACTACACAGCAGCAAAAAAAGATGTTGAAAAGGCTTTGAGAATTGAAAATGCCAAAAAAGATGCGCTTAAGACTTATCTATCTTTCAAAAAAGGGGATATAACCGCAGATAAAAACATAACTATTAAAGAGTCAAGCAGCGAATATAATACATCACTTTTTGGCAATATAATAAATAACGGTGAAGTTTTACAGCCTATTCAAAAAGATAACGGATGGGAAGTATTGAAACTTATCAGCATAGAACTGCCTGCTCCAAAAACGTACGAAGAGGCGAAACCACAAATGTTAGCTATTTTAAAAGCTAACAAAAAAATTGAGCTTTTGGCTCAAAAATCACAAGCAAGATTAAACGCTTTTAAGGGAAGCGATTTAGGTTTTATAACAAGAGACAATAACAATATAACAGGACTCACTTCCCAGCAATCAGCACAGTTTATCGGCAATGTATTTGGCTCAAAAGAGAAAAGAGGTTATGTAATATTTGACGATAAAGCTTACCTATACAATATAACAGAGCAAAAACTGCCAAACAGTGATAAATTAAAACAGAATGATTTGAATCTTGATAATGCAATGAAAAGAATCAGAGAGTATGAAATACAGCAAAAACTTATCAATATGCTCAGTCAAAAATACAAAATTGAGCGATATTACAAAGGATAATGTCTATGACAATTTTAGGTATTGACATAGGTACAACCAAAATTTGCGCTATCATCGCTCAAAAAAGCAGTTTTGGCGATACAAAGATACTTGGTGTAGGCGTAGCAAAATCTCAAGGATTAAAAAGAGGAATTATTACGAATATCGACCTTGCCTCAAAGTCAATTAAAACTGCTATCGGCGAAGCCAAAAGAGCAGCAGGAATGCAGTTTGAGAGAGTTATCGTATCCATATCTGGAGCTTATGTTAAGAGTATGGATAGTAGCGGCGTGGTCAATATCCCCAACCGTGATATAGGTATCAAAGAGATAAACCGCGCTATGCAGATGGCTGATTATAACGCCAATGCCACAATACCGCAAGAACATGAAAAATTGCACGTACTCCCATACAATTTTATAGTAGACGACCAATCTTTTATAGAAGACCCGCTTGGCATGAATGGCGGCAGACTTGAAGTGCAAGTGCATATTATTACAGTGCAAAGATCATCTTTAATAAATCTAAAAAAAGCCGTCAAACTCGCAGGTATTGAGATAGATAACCTTGTATTAAATAGTTATGCTTCAAGTATAGCCGCACTTAGCAAAGACGAAAAAGAGCTTGGAGTTGCTATTATAGACTTGGGCGGCGCTACATGCAATATGGCTATACATATAGGAAATTCCATACGCTACAATGATTTTTTGGGTGTTGGCTCAGCAAATATAACAAACGATATATCTATGGCACTGCATACGCCAATACATTCCGCCGAAGATACTAAAATTAAATATGGCTCTTTAAAAAATATCTCCAATGAATTGATAAAGCTGCCGATTATCGGAGATGAACACTCCACGCACGAAGTGTCTTTGGAAATGGTTTCAAATGTTATATATGCAAGAGTCGAAGAGACTTTAGCGATACTCTCCAACTCTTTAAACAAAAGCGGGTACAAAGATAAGGTCGGCGCAGGGCTTGTATTAACCGGCGGCATGACAAAACTTGAAGGACTAAGAGAATTAGCAGCAGCAATTTTTAATATGCCAGTAAGAATGGCGAAACCAAAAGAGATGGAAGGGCTTTTTGAAATTTTGAGAGACCCAGGGTTTTCAACAGCTGTAGGTTTGGTACTTTACGGCAGCGGACATTTTACACCTTATGAGATTGACTCAAACAAAAAATTACGATATAAAAATGAGATACTTGAAGAGGGTAAAAATATAAACACTCTATTATTAGATGAAGAGAACGATGACCCACTTAGCGGCGAGGATTTGCGCTTAGACAGTAATATGAAAACCTTAAATTTATTAGACAAAGACAAAAAACCAAATAAAGTTACGGTGCTTTTTAAAAGTTTTTGGCATCGCTTAACGCAGCTATTTTAAAGGGGAGATGATGAGTAATTTCAAAGTGGAAGAGTCAAAGCAAGTCTATGGCGCAAAGATAAAAGTTATAGGTGTCGGCGGCGGCGGCGGCAATATGATTAATCATATGGTCAAAGACAATATGAAAGGTATTGATTTAATAGCTGCCAATACGGATGCACAAGCACTTGAAAATTCGTTAGCAACAGTCAAAATCCAAATCGGAGAAAGAACTACAAGAGGCTTGGGCTCGGGCGGTAAAGCAGAAGTTGGCAGAGCGTCTGCCGAAGAGAGTTATGAAGAGATAAAAAGCGTATTAGAACATGCCGACATTGTATTTATAGCTTGCGGCTTAGGCGGCGGTACGGGAACAGGCGCAGCTCCACTTGTGGCACAAGCAGCAAAGGAGATTGGCGCACTAACGGTATCTGTCGTAACCAAGCCATTCAAATTTGAAGGCAAAAAAAGGATGATTTCTGCCGAAAAAGGTCTTGCCGAACTTACAAAAGAGAGCGACTCTATAGTTGTCATACCAAATGATAAACTCTTAAGTATTATAGATGCCAATCTTGGCGTTGAAGAAAGTTTTGCTATGGTAGACAATGTCTTGTGTCGGGCTGTCAGCGGCATGAGTGGTGTTATTCTCTCTAAAGGCATTATTAATGTTGATTTTGCCGATGTACAGACGGTAATGAGCCACCGCGGCAAAGCACTTTTAGGTGTTGGTGAAAGCAGTGGCGCAGATGCAGCAAATGAAGCCGTAAGAAATGCGATACAATCCCCATTGCTTGATGATATGTCTATAAATGGTGCGCTTGGTGTACTTGTACATTTTTATGCACATCCCAAAGATTGCCCTCTTAAAAAGCTACAAGATGCTATGGATATAGTATATGATGCGGCAAAAAGCGACGAAGCGGATATAATATTTGGTATAACAACAGATGAAAATATCAAAGAAGGCTATGTCAGAGTAACAATAGTAGCCACTGGTTTTGACAATCAAATTGCAGATATTCCAGTAGTAACAAACAAATTATTGCAGCGTCCTTTACCTACTGCAAGCAATACAATATTAGTTTCTGGAAGCGATAGTATTCAGGAAGATTATTTGGATATACCGACAATTATGCGAAATCAGATGGATTGATTTTTGTTCTTTTCTAAAAGGTGCAGGTTATATTTTTCCCCCTTTTTTTAACTTGCACTGATTTTAAATTTTATCCAAATTACAAATAATTTTACACAAAAATTACAATATTACTTCATTGCAGCACTTGTATCAATCCTGCCCATTACATAAAGTATAAAAATGACCAAGCAGAGCAATTTAACACGATTCTTATTTCAATTCAACTGACTTGTATGACGTCTAAAATAATTTCTACATGCAACACTTGCACCAATTTAACTAAAAAGCAGATTATTTTAATAATAAGTCTTTTAAATTAGCCGCTTTTTGAACTTTTTCCAATAAAATACGACAATAATTAAGTCAAAAAATAAAGGATATAAAAAGTATTATTTTAATGATATTTGCATCAAAACATATTAAAGATTTACCGAAAAATCATATAAGGATTTGTTCACTATTTTGTTTTTGTGTTTCAACGCTTTTTTGTAAAAATCACATTTATGTTATTTTAATCTGATATGCATCATAAGATTTATTGTAAAAATAGAATTTTATGCAACTCTACAATTTCACATTTTTTAAAACTACTATATTAATCTGTTGTAAACTCTATAAATCCATATTTAAGACA
>JAIRKW010000167.1 GCA_031259875.1 Campylobacteraceae bacterium | reverse complement strand
CACCCCATTATCCTCAATGTCTGCAAAAAACTAAAATAGCGTAAAACCAGCGAAAATTTTCACTTTACGAACCCTCTTGCAAGTTTTTTTCTTTGATAGCGCGAAATAGTTTCAAAAGTGATATAAAAAATGTAGTGATGGCAGGTCCCAATATCATACCCCAAAAGCCAAACGACGCAAGTCCTGCTATAATGGAGAAAAATATCAAAAGCGTATTAAAATAAACAGGCGTTTTTAGAAGCATTTTGTTTACATATTTGATAATGAGAGGTTTTACGAAATTGTCCACCGTGCCGATACCTATAAAAGAGTACAAAGCTATAACTATTGCCGAGGTTGTGTTGCCGTTTGCAAGCTCTATCAAAGACAAGGGAAGCCACACGAGCGCGCCGCCGATTACTGGTATCAAAGAGGCAAAACCGTACAATATGCCAAGCATAAGGGCGTTGTATCCATAAGCCATGCCGATAAATGCGAATAAAACACCTTCCAAAATAGCCGTTAAAATGATAGAGTAAAACACTACGCTCATGACATTTGCCACTTCAAAAAATATGGCATTCGTCTCTTTTTGGTTTATCGGCATTACGCTTTGAAAATATATACTCAAGTTTTTGCCATAATATGTTGCAAAGAAAAAGAATATAACAATTAAAACCATATCTTTTAAAAAACCAGCGCTCATTTTGCCGACAATCGTTGTGTATGACACTACTTTGGCTGCTATCGCCGCTTTGTCTAAATTTGCAAAATATTCGTCAAGTTCTAAAAAATTTAATGATTGAGGCAGAGGAAGTTCTATGCTTGATAAAAAAGTTACTGCTTTTTCTATAAAAGCATAATCTATATGTATAAGTGAATTTGTAAGTGTGGTAGCCGCATAACCTATCGGCGCAAAGAAGAGCAAAAGCAGTGTCAAAGTCGTCAAAAGTGCGGACAAAAATGGGAATTTTACAAATTTTTGAATGAAAATATTTATACTGCTCATAGCCACAGCCAAAAGCGAAGCTATGGTAATGTCAAGCAAAAATGGAGAGTACAGCTTGAACATTCCGTAAAGCGTTAAAAGAAAAACAGCCAAAATAAAAAAACGGTTATTATTAGCGTTCATTTATATCCTTGAAAAGTCCCGTATTTATGGAAGATAACTTAAAAAGCTCATAAGATTTTGGAGTAGCTATGCGTCCGCGCGCTGTTCTTTCAATGTATCCTGTAGCTATCAAATAAGGTTCTATAACGTCTTCTACTGTTCCTTCATCTTCACTCAAATTTGCCGCTATAGTGCTTAGACCTATGGGGCGGCCTTTGGCATTTAAGAGGATATTTAAAAATTTCAAATCCATCTCATCAAACCCCTGTTCATCTACACCAAGTTCGTCAAGTCCGTATCTTGCACGCTCTTTATTTATAAAATCCTCATTATATATCTGTGCAAAGTCGCGTATACGCTTTAATAGTCTCAAAGCTATTCTTGGTGTTCCTCTGCATCTTTTTGCCATCTCTTGAGCAGCATCCTCTTTGCATGCAAAATTGAGTTTTAAAGAGGCTTTTTTGATAATACGCGATAACTCATCGTTTGAATAAAATTGAAGGCGAAAATGCATGCCAAATCTATCTCTTAAAGGCGAACTTATCATTCCAGCTCTCGTGGTTGCGCCTATAAGTGTGAAACGGGGCAAATCTATCTTTATCGTCTGTGCCGCAGGTCCGCTTCCTATAATGATATCAAGTCTGAAATCCTCCATTGCAGGATATAAAACCTCTTCAATGGCGGGAGATAGCCTGTGAATCTCATCTATAAAAAGTACATCGCCCTCTTGTAAATTTGTAAGTATTGCGGCCAAATCACCACTTTTTTCTATCATTGGAGCAGCTGTCATTTTGATATTGGCACTCATTTCAGCGGCTATTAAGTATGCCAGAGTTGTTTTGCCAAGACCCGGAGGTCCGAAAAAAAGCACATGGTCTAAACTCTCATTTCTTCTTTTAGACGCTTCTATAAATACTTGAAGATTTTTTTTGATTTTGTCCTGCCCGATGTAATCATTCCAAGATTTCGGACGCAGAGAGTTTTCGTATTCGCTCTCTATTTTCATCTTCTCTATTTCAACAACTCTTTCCATTTTTTCACTTAATATATAAAATCATTATCGGGAAATTTTCTATTTTTTACGTCGTTTGCATACTGCTCAACGGCTTTTTTAACTAAATCAGCACCATCCAAATAACGTTTAACAAATTTTGGCTTAAACTCTTCAAAAAATCCCAGCATATCGCTCCAAACAAGCACTTGTCCATCTGTGTATCTGCCTGCTCCTATGCCTATGGTAGGTATCTTTACAGCTTCTGTTATGGCGCGTCCGGCTTCTTCTTTCACGCCTTCTATCACTATACAAAAAGCACCGGCGTCTTCTATCGCTTTGGCATCGTCTATAAGTGTTTGCGTATCTGTTTCATCTTTACCTTTTACCTTGAAGCCGCCCTCGCTTCTTGCAAATTGAGGCATAAGTCCTATGTGTCCTACAACTGCTATTGAGTTATCGCTTAAAGCTTTTACGATATGCGCACGCTCTTTGCCGCCTTCTATTTTGACGGCATGTGCATCTGTTTGCTGATAAATTTTAGAGGCATTTTTCAAAGCCGTTTTTTCATCTATATATGAAGCAAACGGCATGTCGGTAATGACAAATGTATTTTTAGCTCCTCTTAAAACAGCTTTTGTGTGATAAATCATCATCTCCAAATCCGCGCTCAAAGTATCTTTTTGTCCATTGAAGCTATTATTTAAACTGTCACCTACTAATATCATATCGACTTTTTCGTCAAAAAGGCGCGCAAAAAGTGCATCATAAGCGGTAATTACAACAAGTTTCTCGCTGTTTTTGGCGTTTTTTATAGAAGTTATCGTTTTTATCATGGATTATCCTTCATCTTGATATGACAATTTTAGATTTTAAATGTTACAATTATATACATAAAAAACAGCAAAAAAAGTTAAAATCTTAAAATTACATGTACCAGGATGGAGGCAAATTGAAACAGTTAGTTGCATATATAACCGCAGGATATCCTGATGTAAATTTCAGCATTGATGTTATTTTGGCTCTAAAACATGCGGGAGCAGACATAGTAGAGCTTGGCGTTCCGTTTTCAGACCCTGTGGCTGATGGGGCGGTGATAGAAGAGGCGAACTTGAAAGCTTTGCAAAATGGCTTCAAAATAGGGCAAATCTTTGAAATCTCAAAAAAGATTGCACCTGAAATCTCCACATATTGGATGGGATATTTTAACCCTTTTTATCATAAAGGGATTGACTATTTTGCCGCAAAAGCAAGAGAGTATGGCGTAAGCGGATTTATTATTCCAGATTTGCCTTTTGAAGAGGCGACTTCCTACAAACATCTTCTAGAGGGAATGGGGTTAAATCTTATTGATTTTATAGCCCCCACACACCCAAAAGAGAGAATAGAAAAAATCGTCAAAAACTCTTTGGGTTTTATCTATCTTGTGGCTTATGCGGGGATAACCGGGAGTGGGACAAGAGAGGATTTGAGCTTAGTTATAAAAAATATCAAAGAACATACAAATACGCCGCTCTTTGTAGGTTTTGGTGTAGATGAAAAAAGTGCGAAAGAAAAAGCTAAGGGTGTTGATGGAGTAATCGTCGGGAGTGCGTTTATAAGGATACTTTTGGACGAGAGCTTGACTAAAACGCAAAAAATAGATAAAATCTCCCTCCTTGCCCGCAATATCAAAGAGATAATCAATGAATAAAACGGGTTTTTGGGAGTGACTTGGCTTCGACAGGAGCAGGTTTGGCTTGATTGCATGCCGCTTTGAACAGAGCGCAAAAAGTTCATTAAATTTAGACGCAAATAATAAAAATTTCGCTCCCGCTTACGCTAAAGTCGCGTAAGTTTTATCCTTAAAGGGAGGCTTTGCACCGTGGATGCTATCTAAACGGATTTCGCAAGGCTCAAAAAACAGATAGCTTG
>JAIRKW010000164.1 GCA_031259875.1 Campylobacteraceae bacterium | reverse complement strand
CTGTCTTTATATCTGCTGGAGCCGATATAATATCTCTTCTAAAAATTAATCCTGTGATTAATTTTGCAGGAAGCAAAAGTAAAATGGTATCAATCGATTCAATTTGCAAAATTATTTTGATTTTGGACTAAAATACAGCATTGATAAGAATATGCTTATAGCATTACTGTAAAAAAATACAAAAAAAGAATATGAGAAATCCAATCTGTCTTCTGAGGAGATAGAATTTTTAGTTAAAAATAGAGTACAGCATATGTTTGATAAACTGCAAATGTCAGGAGCAGATATAAATACAGGCATAATAATAGGAATATTTAATAAAGATAATATAAATTTATTCTAAATTAGCAATGATGTGTGTTTTTGACAATATGATACAAAAGCGCACATTTATCCATTAAAAAAAGCAAAAAACAACAAAATTACCTATTTTCTAATCAAAACAATAGCTAAAAAATATTACAATATCGCATTTAACTGATTAAAGTGAAAATATAAAAATAAAAATTGTGCAAGGGAAAAAATTGAGTGTTTTAGAGATAGGGACTAAAAGCTCTACTAAAAAAATCGGCAACTTTATAACGCATTTTGTTAAACAAGAGTCATTTGGCGGTATTTTATTGTTTATTGCCGCTATTTTAGCGCTATTTGCTGCTAATTCGCCACTTTTATCTGAAAAATATTTCGAGCTGTGGGAGATAGAATTTGGTATTACCATAGGCAATTTAAGTTTTATAAGAGACGCCCATTTCTGGGTAAATGACGCTTTGATGGCACTCTTTTTTCTCATGATAGGACTCGAGGTTAAGCGAGAGATTTTAGCGGGTGAATTGTCAAGCTTTCAAAAAGCTATTTCGCCAATATTTGCTTCTATTGGCGGGATGGTTTTTCCTATCATGATATTTTTATATTTTACTTGGGGCAGCGGAGACATTAAAGGTTTCGCGATACCTATGGGCACAGATACGGCATTTGCACTTGGCGTTTTGATGTTGCTTGGCAGCAGAATACCGATAAAGCTGAAAGTATTTTTGGTAACGTTAGCCATTGCTGATGATATCGGCTCCATTTTGGTCATTGCTATTTTTTATTCAGGTAACATATCATTTGATTATTTATCGTTAGCGCTTAGTGTGACAGCCGTTTTGTTACTTTTTAATAGATTTGGCGTGCGAACGCTTGCAGTATATCTTATAGGCGGTTTGGCTTTATGGTATTTTTTTTACAAAAGCGGTATTCACGCGACAATTTCAGGAATAGTGCTGGCTTTTACAATACCTATTCACTCAAAAATAAGCAGTTCAAGCTTTTTGGAAAATTTGAGGCTTGCGACAAATGTCTTTTACTCAAACGCGCCTAAGGATTCGCAGCAAGTACTTTTAAATGCAAAGCAGAACAATGCTCTGGAGATGATAGCGCAGGCATATGATGAAGTGCAGAGTCCGCTTGTCAGACTTGAGCGCAATTTGCACCCGCTGAGCGCTTATTTTATTATGCCTGTATTTGCGTTTGCAAATGCCGGAGTCATTGTTGAGAGTGGTTTTGAGTTTGACAACCTTTTCTGGGGAATATCATTAGGACTTTTTCTTGGAAAACCTTTGGGCATATTTGTATTCACATTTATTTTGGATTTTCTCGGTATCTCAAGGAAACCCAGCAATCTTACGTGGACACAGATATTTGGTGTTGGACTTGTAGCCGGAATCGGCTTTACAATGTCTATACTTATATCAAATCTTGCCCTTAGCGATAAACTTGCAGCACACGCAACACTTTCGGTCTTACTTGCGTCGCTCGTAGCTACAATCGTATCTATGGGTTTTTTCTTTATGTTCTCAAAAAAAGATGATTTAGCACTCACTGCTGTTTCAAAAGAGAAAATATAATTTTAAAAGGAACTTAAATGCACACATCTAGTATACAAAATTACCAGCTGCTCATTAAACAGCTGCTCTTCACACCTATAGCTAATAATCCAAATCAAGAGATAATTTACAAAAACAATTTTCGTATGACTTATGCCCAGTTTCATAAGCGTGTCTGCAAACTTGCCAATGTCCTTACAAAGCTTGGCGTCAAAAAAGGCGATACGGTAGCTATTATGGATTATGATTCGCATAGATATTTGGAGTGCTATTTTGCTATACCTATGATTGGTGCGGTTATGCATATGGTCAATATAAGGCTAAGTCCGGAGCAGATACTCTATACAATCGACCATGCACAAGATGATATTTTGTTGATACATCATGATTTCATACCTATATTGGAACAGATAAGAGGAAGAGTAGATACGATTAATAACTATGTTTTGATAGCTGATGGCAATGAAGCAACACAAAGTATAATCCCTTTCACAGGCGAGTACGAACAGCTATTGGAAAAAGCTGATGACAAATTTGATTTTCCGGATTTTGATGAAAATACACGTGCGACTACATTTTACACAACAGGCACCACAGGAATGCCAAAAGGCGTATATTTCACTCATCGTCAATTAGTGCTTCACACTATGGGCGCATTGCTTAGCCTCTCTTCTTACGCCGAGCATGCAAACTTCAATCAAAATGACGTATATATGCCTATAACTCCAATGTTTCACGTGCACGCATGGGGCATTCCATATATGGCTACATTTATGGGCGTAAAACAGGTCTATCCCGGCAAGTACATACCTGATGTTTTGCTTGATTTGATACAAAAAGAGGGAGTAACATTTTCACATTGTGTACCGACAATACTTCATATGCTGTTAAATTCGCCTAAAATCAATGAAGTTGATTTGAGCAGATGGAAAGTTATAATAGGCGGAGCTTCTTTATCTCCGGCTCTTGCAATAGCCGGATTAAATAAAGGAATAGATATGTTTTCAGGATATGGGATGAGTGAAACTTGTCCGATTTTATCTTTGGCAAGACTAAATAAAGAGACACTTGCAAAAAGTTATGAAGAGCAGGTAAAAATCAGAACCAAAACAGGTACTCCGCTTGGTTTGGTGGAGATGAGAATAATAGATGAAGAGGCAAATGAAGTTGCACATGATGGTGAAAGTACAGGTGAAATAGTTGTGCGTGCACCTTGGCTTACAGCAGGATACTTAAAAGATCAGAAAAATTCCGAAAATCTTTGGAGAGGCGGATATTTGCACACAGGGGATGTCGCTAATTGTGATGAACTTAGGTATTTTAAAATCACAGACAGAGCAAAAGATATCATAAAAGTCGGCGGCGAATGGGTATCATCATTGGAACTCGAAGATATTATCCATCAGCATCCGTCTGTATTTGAAGTTGCTGTGATAGCAACACCTGATGAAAAGTGGGGCGAAAGACCATTGGCACTTGTAGTATCCAAAGTAGAAGATAAAAAAACGCTTGAAAAAGAGATAATTGCTCACGCAAAAGAGGTTATAAAAAACGGACTCGTGGCAAGAGAAAGCATGCTTTTGAGAGTGCATTTTGTAGACGAGATAGACAAAACAAGCGTTGGTAAGACAGATAAAAAAACATTGAGAGAGAAGTATCAAAATATATTTAGTTAAAATCAAGCGAGGGCGGTTTATCGTCCGTCCTCAAAAATGAATTATCCAACAAATGGGATGGCAGCTCAAAAACTCTCCTTATCATATTAAAAGGCGACATTATTGTATCGTTCATTATATTTGTTTCTACTTTAGGCTCATCAAGTGTACCGCGTACTGAAACGCGAAGTTCTATTGTACCATCATCTCCAAGAATAATATAGTTTACCAAGGGTATTTTATCTATGATGCCGCTAAGTGATTTGATGATGAAAATTCTTAAATCTAAATAAACATTATTTGTTTTTAAATCAATATATCCATCACCCTTTATATCTGAGCTGTAGCCTTCTAGAAACAGTGTCTGTACATATAGATAATCTCCGCTTTTTACAAACTCTATCGTGCCGTTTTTAACAGGAAATCCGCTTGTGCTGTACATAGGGTCGGAGAGTGTAGCTAAAGACGGTATCGTATTGAAAAAGGCGATGAGATTGTTTAGGATTTTGAAATCTTTCAGCCTTACTTCTTTCAAATTCAAAACACCAAAAAATTCATCCATACTTTCACCTTTGGCATAAAAATCGAAATTTCCTTTTTTGAAAAACTCTTTATTTGCCAGCGAATTTAAAAACTCACTTTTCATATTTTCTGTTACGATATAAAAAGAGGTTTCATTTTTTTGAAAATCCAAAGGAGTATTGTTATACAAAAGGTGCAAAGCAAGAGTGTTATTTTTTGAACTGATATCGTATTTGTCAGCCAAAATAGTTATATTTGACGGCTTGAAGATGATAGAGCTGTTTTGTGCTGCTATATTAATGGGTATTGATGGTATAGAAGATAGTTCGCTGCTGTTTGTGTCTATATTAATATCAAGGCTGTTTATTGTTATATTTATATTATCTTTAAAGATAGCTTTAATTTTTTTATTATTGGCTGTTATCTCAAATAAATCTTCTGTCATCTCAAGTGTGCCTGCAAATCTTCTCATAGCTGTACCGTTATAACTTAACGGCAGTTTCAATCCTCTGATATTAGCGTATCCGCCGAATTGTTTAAAATCTTTGCTTTTAAGTACAATGTGTCCGGCTCTGATACCATATTCTTTGGCGATATCAGAATAAGGATAGAGTTTGTCCAATCTATTAAAACTAAATATATTTGTGTCAGCAAAAGTGAGATTGCTTAGCAGTTCATTAAAGTAAAGATTTATTCCATTATTTAATATATTAAGAGTAAACGGCATTGAAGTGTTACTTATTGAAACAATGCTTCTATTTTTTGCTTCAACAGACAGCGAGTGTATAAAAGAGTCTGCCGTCATCTCTTTTGCACTTGCATTTAGTGTGCCGTTTATACTTATATCAAAAAGTTCGCCATATTGCACTCTTGTGTCTTGAAATTTAATATCGGAATTATTTAAGTGTATATTTGCGTCTGAAGCGTGCATTACGGTGCTGCCCATCTGTAAATTGGCATTTTTCAATGCAATATCGGCTGTAACATTTACATTCAAGTTATTAAATTTTACGTCAATACTGATATTTGCTTGTGTTTCACCGCTTTTTTGACGTATGGGAATATCAGCTTTGGTGTAGGCTTTAATAATTTGGTTGACAGCGTTATTGTAATGCGTATTTGATGCAAGGTCTATTTTTATGCCTACGCTGCTGTCAGCTAAATTATATATCATTATATTGGCTTTTGTGAGATTGATGTTTTGATATGTCGGGTTTGTAAGCAAAAAGAGGATTTGATTGTTTTCTATCTTAACTCTCACCTCTTCTATGTTGGCGTGCGGTACTTGCGGATTGAAAGTAACATTAACATTGTCAGCTTTTACGAGCGCATTTATGCTTTTAGGATAAAAATCACGCTTTATAAGGTCTATTTTACCTGCCAAATATAGCAGTTTATAATTTTGAGCTTTTGTGTAGCCATATATCCAATTAACTGCGATATCGTCCAATTTTACATATTTTAAAAGATTATCCATAATAATTTGCGGTGAAGAGAAATTGTTCGAGTTTATATGATAATTCAATATCATATTTTTTATCTCTAGTTTTGCACTTCCTGTGATATCAAATAATCTATAAGTACCGTTAAATGCGTACTCGTTGCGTTTTAAATCAGCGTCCAATTTTCCTTTAAGAGCTATGTCTATATCTTTTAAAAGCATCTCATTTATATCTAAAATAAGCTTTCTTTTGCTTGTCAGCTCTATTTTTGTTTGCAATGTTAAAAGTGAAGAGTTTAAATAAAAGTCTCCATCATTGTAAGTAAGCTGTGCTTTTTCATTTTCATACTCTATGCTGTCAATTATAATCGTATTAAAAAATGTATGTATGTATGGAATTACATCCAACACTTCATCCAAGGAAGACGAACTGCTACTTTTTGTAACATTGCTGTTTATTTTTATAGTTTCAGCTTCAAGAAAGAGTTTTTTATCTAATTTGATATATAATCTTGTGATATTTACATTAAATACAGATAGGTTGTCTATGCGAATACCATTATACATAACACCGATAATGACGGCAAGTGGCAGTATAAAAAATAATATAAAAAGCCAAGTCTTTTTTTTTAGCTTAAATATTTTACTGATAGTCATTATTTCACTTTTATTCTATTTGATTCAACCGATTAGTACTCAAAAGATTATTTATGTACCCAAGGGCGGAATAAATAGCATTATAACACAGCTTGGTGCACAAAACAGCAATATCTCGGTTGGTTTTGACAAACTTTTGCTGAGACTTTTTGGATATCCGCAAAGCGGCTGGATAGACATGGGCGGCACTGTATTGACAAAGGCAGATTACCTTTATCAGCTCTCTCATGCTAAAGCTGCTACACGTGCGGTTACGCTGATACCAGGAGAAACGGTATATATTTTTTTGGAGCAGCTGTCCAAAAAACTGAATCTCTCATTTGAAACATTACAGTATGAATATGAGAAATTATCGCAGTTTGAAGACGGATGGATAATTCCGGAAACTTACAATATACCCTTAGGCATAGATGAAAAGCGGCTCATAAGTTATCTCATAAATGACTCAAAAAAGCGCAATGAAACTTTATCGCGCAAATTAACAGGCAGTTATGATGAGAGTGAATGGAATAAGATTTTAACTATCGCCTCTATTATACAAAAAGAGTCTGCCAATAATGCCGAAATGCCTATAGTAAGCTCTGTTATCTATAATAGGCTTAAGATAGGAATGAAGCTTCAAATGGATGGTACGCTCAACTATGGTCAATTTTCGCATACCAAAATTACGCCCAAAAGAATTAGAGAAGACATATCATCTTATAATACATATGCTCATTATGGATTGCCTAAAAATCCCGTATGTGCGGTGAATATAGAGGCTATCAAAGCAGCTTTAAAACCAGACAAAACAAAGTATCTCTACTTTGTTAAAGGTGAAAACGGTCAACATTTATTTACTGAAACTTATAGTGAGCACTTAAAAAATATAAGCAAATAGAGCTTAAGAGCAGTTTTGCTATTTTACGGTACAGTATTTTATAAAATAATATTAATTAAGGAAATAAGAATGGCTTCTATTATATATACAAAAACAGATGAATCTCCTGCGCTTGCTGCGTATTCTCTTTTTCCCATTATAAAAGCATTCGGCAAAACATGTAATGTGCCGTTTGAAATAAGGGACATATCTCTTTCAGGAAGAATTCTTAGTGCTTTCTCAGATTATCCCGATGATTTGGCATATTTGGGAAATCTTACTCAAAGCAAAGAGGCAAATATCATAAAATTGCCGAATATTTCAGCCTCTATACCTCAATTAAAGGCTGCTATAAAAGAGCTTCAGTCGCAAGGTTACGACATTCCTGATTTTCCTGAAAATCCCGCAAATGCCAAAGAAGAAGAGATAAAAGCCAAATATGCAAAAGTGTTAGGTTCTGCGGTAAATCCTGTTTTGAGAGAAGGAAATTCCGACAGGCGTGCGCCAAGGGCTGTTAAAAATTATGCAAAAAATAACCCGCACTCAATGGGAGAATGGAAAAAAGAGTCTAAAAGTCATGTATCCCATATGAATGAGGGCGATTTTTACGAAAGCGAGGATTCGTATATTTTGCCTTCAGATGATGTTGTATCTGTCGAATTTATAAACCAAAAAGGTGAAAAAAATAGATTAAAAACAGATCTAAAGCTGTTAAAAGGCGAAATCATAGACGTATCTTTTATGGATGTAAAATCTTTAAGAGAGTTTTTTTTAAAAGAGATTGCGGATGCAAAAGCAAAAGATGTACTCTTTTCCGTACATCTTAAAGCTACTATGATGAAAGTATCTGACCCTGTGATATTCGGCACAGCTGTTTTAGCATTTTTTGATAAATTGTTCAAAAAACACAGCGCAGTATTTGAAAAGCTTGGTGTCAATGTAAATAATGGACTTAGCGATTTATACGTCAAAATTGCAAATTTGCCTGATGATGAAAAAAGTGCAATAGAAAAAGAGATATCGGCAATTTATGAAGAACAGCCCGATATTGCTATGGTGGATTCAAATAAAGGTATCACAAATCTGCATTTTCCAAATGATGTGATAGTAGACGCTTCAATGCCTGCAATGATTAGGGCAGGGGGCATTATGTGGGATAAAAATGGAAATCAAAAAGA
>JAIRKW010000011.1 GCA_031259875.1 Campylobacteraceae bacterium | reverse complement strand
TGACACTGCCAAGCATTTAATAAAATCAAGGAAGAAGATATTCAAACTGTTTGAAGTTATTTTTTATAAAAAAAATAACAAGTTTTTGAATATCCCTTGATTTTATTAAATGTGAAGGTTTATCCATGAAATGGACAGTGTCACTGGGCAATTTCTTTGATTACTTTGTACAAGAAAGTAACAGAAAAAAGATTTTAAGAAAATTAGAAAGACAATGAAGATTGTTTTGAGGAAAATGCACTCTTTTTAAAACAAAAATCTACAATTTCAGGCCAAAAACTTGAAATATTTAACACTTCGTATTGCGTAATAATGGAGAAGATGGATTGTCACACTGACTTTGTTAGCTCGCAATGACCAAATAGCGTTTACATGCTTTCTATCATATAACTGTTTTTCAATCTATCATATGATACTGCAAGCTCTTCTCTTATCTCGTCGGCTAATTCTTTGCCATTGACAAGTGAGGCTGCTATAAAATTATCAAGGCTGTTTAATATCTCAAAAAGCCCTGCTTCAGTACTTTGCGCACCATTTTTCATGCCTATCATTGTTTCAAAAAAGACAAGTTTTCTTATCATATCAGAGAGTTTTTCAAGAGCTTCAGAGGTGTTTACTTCTTCTAAAAGTACAAATTTAGCTCCCTCTTTGGGCGTATCTATATCAAGTCTTATAGCGCGTATTTTCTCCTGTACTAGAGCGGCGAAGTTGGCATACAAGCGGGTAGGTTCTATAACTGGCAGGTCGGCATCAATCTTATCGGTAACCTTATTTATCTGCTTTATCATAATAACGATAACCACTGCGGCAATAATGACAGCTCCTAAAAGTTGTGGACTCATCCGGTTTTCCTTTTTTGTTTTTGCATAAAAGAGTCTGCTATGACGAATATCAATGAGAGCCAGATTAGTGCAAATGTTACTATCCTGCTCATTGATAAAGGCTCATTATATACAAGTATGGCTAAAGAAAAAGTTAGAGTTGGGCTTAAATACTGTATAAACCCTATCGTTCCAAGCCTTATTCTTGACGCGGCGGCAGTAAAGAGCAAAAGAGGTATAACGGTAACCGGACCAGAGAGCATAACAAGCCAGACAGTGCTGTCAAATGAGAAACTAAGCCTGTGCGAAAATCCCAAATACACAAGGTAACCCAACGACAAAGGTGCAACAAGCGATGTCTCTACAAATAGTCCGCCAAATGAGCTGACTCTCATCATTTTTCTGATAAGCCCGTAAACTCCGAAGCTAAGCGCAAGAAAAAGCGCGATATAAGGCACGCTGCCAAGTTTGATTATCTCAAGCATAATGGCAAAAAAGGCTATGCCTATGGCAGTTTTTTCCAAAGGAGTCGTTTTTTCTCTCAAAAAAAGTATACCCAGTATGATGTTTACAAGCGGGTTGATAAAATATCCAAGGCTTGCTTCTGCTATCATATTATTTGCTACAGCGTATATATAAACAAGCCAGTTTGATGCTATCAAAGAGCCTGTGACAAACAGTAAAATAACTGTGCGTGGATTTTTAAATATCTCTTTTATTTCATTAAAACCACGCGAAAAACAGAGCAGCATGAGCAGCAAAAATACAGACCAGACTATGCGGTGGCAGAGCATCTCCAAAGGAGCTATATAATCTACAAATTTAAAATATATCGGAAATATACCCCAAAGGATAAATGCGCCAAACGCGCAAATGACGCCTGTTTGTTTTTGTGAAAGCGAATTTGGCAATGTGAACTCTTTTTTGGGCGTAATTGTAGTTTTTAAAACGTTAAAAGAAGCTTATAAGTACTCTTTTAATATAATCAGCAATTTAAACAACTTTTATCGTATATCAAAAAGGATTGAAATGGGAATATGGAGTATGGATTCATGGAGAAACAAGCCGATTAAACAACAGCCTGTTTATCCGAATATTGAAAAGTTAAATAAAGTTGAAGCAGAATTAAAAAAAGTGCCGCCGCTTGTTTTTGCCGGTGAAGTTAGAAATCTTACGAAAAGTTTAGCCGAAGTTACAAAGGGAAGAGCGTTTTTATTGCAAGGCGGAGATTGCGCTGAGAGTTTTGCAGAGTTTGGCGCGGTAAATATAAGAGATATGGTTAAAGTCATTTTGCAGATGGCTGTTGTTTTGACATTCGCCGGAGGTTGTCCTGTAGTCAAGGTAGGACGTATGGGAGGGCAGTTTGCAAAACCGCGCTCAAGTGATTATGAAGATATTGGAGGCGTAAAACTGCCAAGCTACCGCGGCGATATTATAAATGATATAGCGTTTGATGCTAAAGCCAGAACGCCGGAACCCAAAAGAATGCTCAAAGCTTATAACCAGTCAGCTGCTACTATGAATCTTTTGCGCGCATTTGCAAGAGGCGGCTTGGCGGATTTGCGCGAAGTGCATAAATGGAATTTGGGCTTCATGAAAAACAGTCAGCTTGGCGAGAAATATGAGAGATTGGCTGAACAGATTACGCAGACATTAAATTTTATGGAAGCTTGCGGAATTACTTCTGAAAATACTCCGATGTTGCATGAGACTGATATTTATACTTCCCATGAAGCACTTTTACTCAATTACGAGGAGGCTTTGACGCGCCAAGACAGCTTAACGGGCGGCTGGTATGACTGCTCGGCGCATCTTTTGTGGATAGGTGATAGAACAAGAGATGTGGATGGCGCGCATGTAGAGTTTTTGCGCGGTGTGCACAATCCCATAGGTATAAAAGCCGGACCAAAAACCGACATCGACGAGCTTTTGC
>JAIRKW010000006.1 GCA_031259875.1 Campylobacteraceae bacterium | reverse complement strand
TATATCGCTTACAACGGCGAAAACGGAGCAAAAGATAGCGGCAAAATGCGCCTTGAAGGCAAAGAATATATCGTCAAAGACGGCGACGTGATGCACTTTAGGTTTAATGTATAACAAGTAGTATCAGGTAAAGTCGGAATGCGCTTTGATAAGCTCATTCCGACTTTAATCTAAACTCATAAAACAATCATCAACACTCTCTTAATAATTTTTCATTACAGTATCACACAAAAATATAAAAACTTTCAAAAATTCAAATATATTTAATGCACATAGTAGTATTATAAAAATTGTTTGCAAAAAATTATATTTAATGTAGGCAAGTGTTACTTTATTCTTTAAGGAGTATCTTATGTGCGGCAAAAGATTGTTAACAGCATTGACGGCGATATTTGCGCTGTTTGTTCTAGCGGGCTGCTGGGATGGAACCATATCATCCGTTAATGAAGAGGACTATTATCCTCATTTTGAAGCACAATCCGATAGCGTCTATCACCATATAAGCAGAAGCTATACAGACAATAAAAGTTGCGAACGCAATATTGAAAATTTTAAAAACAAAGGGAGCTACGATTATAATACATACGATGGTATCGTAAGATACAATCCATTAGGAGATAATACAATAGAAAAAGCAAGTATGAGAGATTCTTGTCTGACATCGAATCATATGATGATTTATACTGCAAGCGACAACATCGCAAGAAATAACGAATTGTTTGAGAAAATATTCGGATATGAAGGCGGAGAATTGACAAGCGTACATGTTATCAAAAGATTTTCAGGAAATGCTTTTGTGGATTATTTTGAAACTTACGGCAAGCTATTGGAGCAGCAAGGATTTAAGAAGACATGGCACAATCTTTGGGAAAAAAAAGAGTATAAGGGCGGTGTTGTTATATACGAATGGAGTTATGATATCTCAGGAGAAAATGAATCGCTGCATATATCGGCAGAGTGGTATTATCACCATATCGAGATAATATTATAATTCGTCAAAACAGTCTTATTTGAAAAAATATCAAAATTGAAATTTTTATAAGGAGTTTTTATGTATGGCAAAAGATTATTAGTAACACTAATGGCAATATTTATGCTGTTTGTTTTAGCAGGCTGTAATTACGGAACTATATCATCCGTTGATGAAGAAGATTACTTTCCTCATTTTAAACTAAAAGCCGACAAAATATATCACAATGCAACAAGAATTTGCACGGATTTTAAAGACTGCGAAAAGGAGATGGAGACTTTTAAAAGCAGTGGAGCTTATGATGTTATCTCTTATTCGCAGAATATTGTCGCAAAATACAATCCGCTGGAAGACGGCATAATAGAAAAAGCGCAGTTAAAGTCCGAATATAACGATCTGCTTAATCGGCTTAATCCATTTGACTACGACAATCTAAACACTATGAGCCTTGATATTTTGGGCGATGATATTACAAGGGACAATAAACTGTTTGAGAAAATATTTGGATATGAAATCGAGAAATTGGTATTATTGCGCGTTGATAAACATTTTTTAAGTAACAACATCACTTATTTTGAAACTTACGGCAAATTATTGGAAAAAGAAGGATTTAAGAAGGCATATTCACCGATTGTATATGCGCGAGGGTATCCAAGTTTGTCTGGATACCCGTATGTATGGTATAAACAAAGCACTATAATAAGCAATATGTACTGGTGGACTTACAAAGTCAATCAGGATTTATCAATAAAGGCAGAATGGCACATTTATACCGAATTATACGGTTTATTTCAAAACCAATACAAGTTACTGCTGGATTAAAAAAGGTGCAATGAATAGAAGATGATTTGAAATTTGAGCGGTTTTATCTAAATGTAATGTGTAAATAAAATAATTTCTTTTCTTTTTTGTCATAGCGGTGCGGCAGTCTGACAGTTCAAAGCACTCTGCACAATGAGAGATATTTAATATAAGGATATAAATACATTTTTATTATTTTTGTAAAATGCAGAGACGATTTTTCATCGTCACAAACTGACGCACTCAGCGCAACAATCCAGAATTTTATCATTATCTCGAGGAAAGAACATGGTGACTATGCGGCAATCTAGTAACATGAAGTTTCAATACTTCAAATTTTGAATTTTAGACTGCGAGCATTTAATTTCAAATTTCAATTCTTATTAAATTTATTTAAATAATGAAAACACAAACATCGTGCTTTGCACTTTTCGCAGCGACAAAGAAAGAGGGTAGTTCGCAATATGTTACTTTGTTTATAATGAGAAAGAATACTTTGTCTTACTGGATACTTGACATCTCGCAAAGACAGAGAGAAATGTTCGTTGTAAACAAAACAAAAAACTATTTTTGTGGTAATTTTTACGGATTGCCATACTGTATTTCGAACTCCTCATAATGATGAAACAAAAGACCGTTTAGCAAAACAATCTGCAAAATTCAAATTTGTCAAACAATCAAACTAAAAAATAAAATAATCAATTTATTTATCAATAACATCTAAACAGTCAAGCCAACTTAAAAATTAAACACAATAATCCAACCCATCAAAAGTACAAAAAAGTTATTTCGAATTGTGCATTATTCTCACAATAATAGGAAACATAAATCATTTAATTCATTACATATAATAAAAAAGTATTGTATTTCATTTAGTAAGGAAAAAAATATTGCGTTTTTTAAATCGCCGTCACAAATAAAACAAAGCAGTTCGACAAAAAATAGACAATTTCAAATCCCGCTTACATATTTTGTATGGCCAATATAGTCTCACTCAAAGGTTTCAAATTTGCTTTTGTACTGTTTTTTTGCGCTTGCAAAATATACTCTATCCTTTCTTGAGTATCAGGATGAGAACTTAAAAATTTTATGGAAAACTTTTCATCTTTTAAGACTTTTTGGAAAAATTCTTCAGCTCCAAAAGTATGTCCATAGTAATTTTCCAAAGCCAAAAGCGCGTCTTTATCTGCTCTTCTTTCTTGTTCTCTCGAAAATGATGAAGACGTTATAGAGACACTGTTTTCAAAAAAAGTGGCATAGGCTCCAAAAATAACAGCTGTTATAAAAGAAAATGCGGCGTTA
>JAIRKW010000082.1 GCA_031259875.1 Campylobacteraceae bacterium | reverse complement strand
GACGCTTGGGGAACGAATGCTGATTTTGACGGTACTCACAGAAAAGGTGAGTTGAGGGGTATCATCAAAATCAACCAAAATAACTGTGTAGGCTGTGATACATGCAGTTCATTCTGTCCTACCGAAGCCATTCAAGGCTCTCTTGGCATTGCCCACAAAATAAGTGTAAACAGTTGTGTAAACTGTGCTCAGTGTCTTGTGAATTGTCCGTTTGGGGCGATTGAACAGATGAGTTTTGTAGATATCATAATGGAAAAGCTGCAAGACCCAAAAGCGTTTGTTGTAGCGCATCCATCGCCTTCCGTCAGAGTTTCCATAGCTGAAGAGTTCGGTGGGAAACCCGGAGATTTGACGGTAAATCGCTTGTATAACGCCTTTGAAAAAGCTGGATTTCACAACTATGACGTGAATTTTGCCGCCGACCAAACTATCTTGGAAGAAGGTACGGAGTTTATCAAAAAAGTAAAATATTGGCTGCTTGGCGAAAGAGGTAAAGATTTGGAGCATGTCGCACATCATCCATTTCCACATTTTACAAGCTGTTGTCCTGCGTGGGTTAAAAATGCCGAAACATTTCACCCAAATTTGATTCCTCATATTTCAGGAGCTAAATCTCCGATTCAAATGGGCGGCGCACTTGCTAAGACATGGGCGGCTAAATTTGTTTGGAAAGTTGACCCGCGCGATATTTTTATGGTCGCAGTTACGCCATGTACCGCCAAAATCTTTGAAGCAAGCAGACCTGAATTTAACTCCGCATACGAATACCTCATTCAAAATAACCAAATTCCGCAGGATACTAAGAGTTTTCAAGATATCGATGCTGTTTTAACGGCAAGAGATACAGCGGAAATCTTCAGAAGAAAAGGTATCAATCCGCTGACATTGTCAGATGAGAGAGAAACAGAAACGATGAATGTGTACACAGGCGCTGCTACGATATTTGGAAACAGCGGCGGTGTCATGGAAGCGGCTCTTAGGACAGCTTATTTTATATTGTCGGGATTTGAACTCTCAAACCCTGATGTTATCGTTGTAAGAGGCTATGAAAAAGATATCGTGGAGGCTGTTATACCGATACCTTTGAAAGATTACGGCGGGAAAATTATAGAGGTGAAAATAGCCGTTGTAAACGGAGCGTCAAGAAATATCAAAGAGATAGTCAAAAGATTGGTAGATGATGGAAATAAATACCATTTTGTGGAAGTTATGAACTGTCCCGGCGGCTGTGTAAACGGCGGCGGACAACCTGTAAGAACGATGGGAACCTCTTGGCTGCATCCGCTTTTACCGCTTCCTCTTAAAGCGTAAGGAGATAAAATGAGCACAAATAAAAAGAGCGTTATATATAAAGAAAAGTCAGCAGGCAAGCTTATCGCGCGCCGTGATTTTTTAAAGATAGCAGGAGTTTCAATATCAGCTATAGCAATAGGCGGATATGCGGTAACAGATATAGTAAAACAGCGAAAATCCTACATAAGGTTAAGACAGCAAGGTCTTTATAAAGATGACAAAAGGCTGCAAAAGGTTAATCTGACAGGTTCGCACCAAAATCCAAGCGTACTTAAAGTCTATGAGGATTTAAGCACGGAGCCGATGGGCGAGGTCGCCGAACAGCTCTTGCATACCAAAACATATGTAGATAGAAATAATCTTATTTTGCAAGGAGCAGGCCATGCGTGAAGAGAAAGTTTTAAAATTTCCGATTTCAGAAAAGGTATTTCATAATCTGAACTTAATCAGCTGGATTGTTTTGATTGTCACAGGAGCTTTGATATATTTTAAAACCATAAGCGATACAGCAGCAGTTACGGCAATGGATATACATATCGTTGCGGCGGTCATATCTACGGCAAATTTTTTCGGATTTGCAATTATAAATTATGATAGATTTTTACTGCTGCTCAAAAATCTTACTCATTGGGACAAAGATACGTTAGCGTGGTTCAAGAATGTTGGCGGATATCCCAGAAAACTGTTTGGCATTAATTTCGGACCAAAAGAGGTTGCGCCTCAAGGCAGATTTAACGCGGGGCAGAAAGTACTTTATCTTGTATTTATCATAATGATTTTTGCTCTTATAGTCTCGGGCTGGTTATTGTACGCTTTGACTCCAGCGCTTGGAAAACAGTTTACTGTGTTTTTGTTTTACTTTCACGTTTGGGGTTCTATCGCAGTAACGGCTTTGGTTGTTTTCGGACATGCGCCTATGGCGATAATAAACTTTGGTGATTTTAAAGCGATGTTTGGCAGAGGAGAAGGCTATGTATCGCTTGAAGAGGTGAAAGAGAGTGCGCCAAAATGGCTTGAAAATGATTTGATTAAAACAGAAGAAGATGAAACGCACTGTTGTGTGAAGGAGTGAGATTTATGTCGTGGGCAAAAGAGAGGTTGAATAAAATCAGGGAATGGAAAAATCCTTATGAGAATTTTATTGATGATGAGAAGATAAACGCCGTCTTGCAAAAGACGCAAAAGCCTTCACAAGAAGCAGTTTTGTCGGTAATAGAAAAGGCAAAAAGCAATGCGCTTAAAGGAAACATGCTAACCCCGGAAGAGACAGCGGTTTTGTTAAACACAACTGATGATGCGCTGTGGGAAGAGATATTTGAAGCAGCAGCGTATATAAAAGAGGAGGTCTACGGCAACAGAATAGTGCTGTTCTCTCCTCTTTATATCTCAAATCCCTGCGTCAATAACTGCTCTTACTGTGGATTTAAATCCTCAAATAAAGGTATGCAGAAAATAACGCTTGATATGCAAGGGTTGGAAAAAGAGATAGAGTCGCTTTTGGATGCAGGACAAAAACGTCTGATAGCAGTATATGGCGAACATCCCAAAAGCGATGCGTCATATATAGCTCAAAGTGTCAAGACGATATACGGCGTCAAAAAAGATAAAAGCGAGATAAGAAGAGTAAATATCAATGCCGCTCCGATGTTTGAAGATGAGTATAGACTGATAAAGCAGGAAGGCATAGGCACATATCAGGTATTTCAAGAGACATATCATAAAGCCACGTATGAGAAAGTTCATCCAAAAGGCACATTGAAAGGCGAATACGAATGGCGGCTGTTTGCTTTGCACAGAGCCCTTAATGCAGGACTTGATGATGTGGCTGTGGGCGTGCTTTTTGGGTTATATGACTACAGATATGAGATTTTAGCGATGCTCCATCATGCGATGGATTTGGAAAAAGTGTTTAATATAGGTCCTCATACCATGTCATTTCCAAGAATAAAACTGACTTTAAACAGCGATACGAATGCATCTGCTTACGCTGTGAGCGATAAAGATATAGTCAAAATCGCTGCCGTTATCCGCTTGATGTGTCCATTTACGGGCACTATCTTAACTGCTAGAGAAGACTCTTGTGTAAGAGATGAGATGTTAAAAAAATGCGGCATTTCGCAAATGGATGCCGGAACAAATATAGGCATAGGCGGATACTCCGAGAACAATGATGGAAACAATCTTTCAAAACAGCAGTTTGCCATAGGAGACCACAGAAGTATTGACAATTTTATATTGAGCCTTATAAAAGAGGGCAGGCTTCCGTCTTTTTGTACGTCATGTTACAGAGAGGGACGCACAGGGTGTAATTTTATGCCGCTTGCAAAACATGCGACCATAAAATATCTTTGCATTCCAAACGGTATTTTGACATTTAAAGAGTATATAAGAGATTATGCCTCAAGTGAAGTTAAAGAGATAGGAGAGAGTGTAATCATTCCAAAATATCTGAAAATGCTCCAGGAAAATCTTCCTCAAGTCGCGGGAACTGTTGAAAAGATGATAAGCAGTTTGGACGAGGGTAAAAACGATTGCCACATATAAAATGAGCGTCATACAAAAAGCCTTTTTAACAAACTCTTTGACGCATAAAGAGATTGTCGGTATCTTATCGTCTGATGAGTATAATGACAGTCTCTTTTCTTATGCAAATTTAGCAAGAAAAGAGCATAATGGAGATGATGTCCACTTAAAAGGTCTTTTGGAATTTTCAAATATCTGCTCAAAAAACTGCCATTACTGCGGACTTAGACGTCAAAATAAAAGCTTGAAACGATACAGATTAAAACCAAAAGAGATTATAAGCTTGGCCGAAAAAGCGATATCTTACGGATACAAAACTATAGTGCTTCAATCAGGAGAGAGTAATATATATGGCATTGACGAGTTTTGTCATGTGATAAAAAGCATACGAAAGATGGGTGCGCATGTTACGCTTAGTATCGGTGAAAAAAGTGAAGAGGAGTATCTTGCGTATAAAAATGCGGGTGCTAACCGTTATCTTTTAAGGATAGAGACTACAGACGAAGAGTTGTATAAAAAGCTTCACCCCTCAATGAGTCATCAAAACAGATTTGAGTGTTTGAAGGTTTTGAAAAAGCTGGGTTATGAAACAGGCAGCGGTTCACTTGTGGGACTGCCGGGACAAAGCATCTCTTCTCTTGCCGATGATATTTTGTTTTTTCAAAAAAGCGGTTTTGATATGATAGGCATAGGTCCTTTTATATCAAATGAAAATACGCCTTTACGCAGCGAAAAAAACGGCAGTTTTTATATGGCTTTGAAAGTTATGGCCATCATCAGGCTTTTGATGCCCAAAATCAATATACCCGCTTCAACAGCTATGGAGACATTGGATAAAAACGGAAGAGTTATAGCCTTGCAAAGCGGCGCTAATGTGGTAATGCCTGTGATTACGGAGGGGGAACACCGCTCGCTTTACCGCTTGTATCCCGGAAAAATCTGTCTGGATGATACGCCTTCTCACTGCAGACTGTGCATAAGCGGCAAAATCCGCTCAATCGGCAGAGGAGTATCGCTGACAAACGGCGACAGCAATAATTTTATATACAGAGGAGGTGCGGCATGATGAATGCTCCAAAAGGTTTAAGACTTCATATAGGGATATTTGGCAGACGAAACGTAGGCAAATCGTCTTTGATAAATTTGGTTACAAATCAAGCGCTCTGTATAGTATCGGAAATCCCGGGAACTACAACTGACCCTGTTGAAAAAGCTATGGAGATTCAGCCTTTGGGTCCTGTAGTGCTGATAGACACAGCGGGCATTGATGATGAGGGAAGTCTTGGCAGGCAGAGGATTGAGCGGACAAAAAAGATAATAGATAAAATCGATATAGCCGTCCTTGTAGTCGAAGCAGATATGTGGGGAGAGTTTGAAGAGGGCTTGGCAGCGATATTTGAGAGCAGAAATATCCCTTTTATGATTGTGTGCGGCAAGTCCGATTTGGCAATGCCTTCAAGCGAATTTACCGCGCTTATTCAAAGCAAAACAGATGCATTTTTGACAATGAGCGCAAAAACAGGCGAGAATAAAACGCTTTTTTACGGCAAACTTCAAGAGATTACGCCGCCAAGTTGGATAAAGCAAAATACAATGCTCGGCGGATTGGTAAGTGCAGGTGATATCGTTTTGTTGGTTACGCCCATTGATATACAAGCTCCAAAAGGCAGAATGATACTGCCGCAGGTGCAGGCTTTAAGAGACGTGCTTGACAGTGACGCTATATGTATATTTGTAAAAGAGAATGAGATAGTAAATATGCTCTCAATGCTAAAAACTCCGCCAAAGCTTGTAGTGTGTGATTCGCAGTGTGTTTTACAAACGGCGCAGGCTGTCCCAAAAGAGATTTTGCTTACCACATTTTCCATATTAATGGCAAGACTTAAGGGGGATTTGGAAACTTTAAGCGAAGGTGCTGATGCCATAAATAC
>JAIRKW010000171.1 GCA_031259875.1 Campylobacteraceae bacterium | reverse complement strand
AGAAATATTACTTTTATTCTTGGATACAGCAAGTCAAATGTCGAGTTTACTTAATAAATACAAACAAAGTATTTATAAAACACGCAGCTCAATGTTTCTTAATAAGTAATTTTAAAGCTACTCCAAAATAAAAATTCATATCTTGGCAAAAACCATTCTATATTTCAAGCAACTCTCTAGTGATACCATCAAAATAAAAGAAGGCGTTTTGTTGAAATCAAGGGGGTCTATTTTTATTATTTTTTAAATTTATAAAAAATCAACAACAAAAGCATTTTACTTAATAAAATATTATTTTATAAGATATTTTTTATAAATTCTTCAGTATTATCACGTCCTAAATCTATTTCGAAGGAATATGCATGAAGAGAGGGACATCAAGTGTACCATTGGTTATGGGTATCATTGGCGGAGTATTGAGTTTGCCTTCAGCAATTTGCAGCGGTGCTGTTGCGGCAGGTGTTAGCTCATTATCAAATGGCGCAAAGTCAGCAGCAGCAGCCGGCGATACTTTTATGGGTATTTGTATTATCGGAGGGATTCTTGGTCTTATTGGCGGCATTATGGGTAAAAAATCGCCGACACTTGCAGGAATTATGATGATAATCGCAGTTCTGTTTGTTGGCATAACAGCTATTCCGACAATGAATCTTCTTGGTGTAATTTCAGCTATACTTTTCCTGATTGGTGCAGCATTCTGCTTTACTCAAAAAAAAGAAGAATTTATCGGCAAATAACTGCAGCATAATGTATCAATACTTTGATTTGGGCAATCATTTGCATATACCTATGTATAACCTGATGATAGGTGTTGGTATTTTATTTGGCGCTTTAGTGTTAGAGCGTCAAATAAAAAATATGAATTTAAAATGCGATATCGAGACGGATTTATACATAGGTATTGCCCTATCGGTAATCGCAGCTTTCTTGGGAGCAAAATTATTTTATCTGCTATACAATAAACAAGATATATCTTTAAATAATATAATAAACGGCGGAATGACTTATTATGGAGGATTTATCTGTGCGGCAGCAACTCTTATTTCATATTATATTATAAGACAAAGAAATATACTGTTTATGCTAAATACCATTGTTCCGTCTTTGGTAATAGCTCACGCTTTCGGAAGAATTGGATGTTTTCTCGGCGGCTGTTGTTTTGGTGAACCAACGGATACACTTATCGGGGTTAATTTTCCTGATGGCTCCATACCATTTAATTATTACGGAGAAGATATAAAAATTTATCCCGTCCAACTGTTTGAATCAATATTTTTATTTATACTGCTTGCAATAATAACAAAGGTTGTCAAATTTGATAAAAATTTAATTACATATCTTATATCATACGGGTTTTTCAGATTTTTCATCGAATACTTTCGCGGCGATGACAGAGGAGTATTGTTTACAAACTTATTATCGCCATCCCAAATTATAAGTATACTGTTTGTTATTTTGGGGATATTGTTATATACGGTGTCGAAAAAGAAAGAAAATGTGTCACTGTGATGTGATATTTTTTACTTACGATAATTACCGCACAAAATCCCATCAAATTCTGCAGAAAAAGCGAAAAAACTACTGCTGATTTTTAACGTATTTTTACAAAAAGCAATAATTAAAAAGTTGACAGATTTAATAATATATAATAATATGCGCATATGAAATGTATCGGTTTAATTGGCGGAATGAGTTGGGAATCTACTGTCTTATATTACAAAGTACTTAATGAAGAGGTCAAAAATATTCTTGGCGGATTTAACTCTGCCAAATGTTTACTGCAAAGCGTTAATTTTGAAGAGATAGAGTTGCATCAAAGGACAAATGAGTGGGAAAAATGCGCTTATATATTAAATAATGCCGCAAAAAATCTTGAAAAAGCCGGAGCTGATTTGATAATTTTATGTACAAATACAATGCATAAAGTTTCCGATTTATTATTGCAGGATGTTAATATACCGTTTTTACACATAGCTGATATGACAGCCGATGAGATATTAAAAGAGAAAATAAACATTGTCGGATTATTGGGCACAAAATATACAATGTCCGAGGATTTTTATAAATCAAAATTGATTAAAAGAGGTATTGATGTAATTGTGCCGGACGAGCAAGACCAAAATATAATAAATGAGATAATCTACAGCGAACTTTGCAATGGAGTGATAAAAAGCAGTTCGCGGCAAGAGTACATAAGAGTGATTGATAAGATGATAAAAAACGGCGTTCAGGGGATAATATTGGGATGTACTGAAATAGGGCTATTAATAAAGCAAAAAGATATTTTAGCAAGAGTATTTGACACAACAATAATACATGCTAAAAAAGCGGTTGAATTTGCATTAAAACGGTAAAAAATATTCTACCGAATACCTTGACTGCAATTTATAAATTATGATATTCTATCACCCCTAAAAAATGCGGCTCAATTCCGCGCTGTATTTAAAAAATAAAGGTAAATTGTCGTGGGTTTGTTGGAGATTATTTTAATTGCCGCAGGGTTAGCTATGGATGCGTTTGCCGTATCGATAGTATTGGGTTTATCTGCAAAAAAAGTAAAACATGCAATAGTTCCAAGTGCATATTTTGGCTTTTTTCAAACTTTAATGCCTATTATAGGATATTTTGCAGGTGTCTATTTTGCAAGTAAAATTCAAGATTCAGACCACTGGATTGCTTTTATTTTGCTCGGACTTATCGGTGCAAAAATGATAAAAGACGGCTTTTCAAAAGAAGAGAATAATATAAACTCTTTGGGGCATATGAAAATGCTGATTTTAGCTATCGCGACCAGTATAGATGCGTTGGTTGTCGGCATAACATTTGCTTTTTTTGAGGTTGATATATATAAAGCAGCATTAATAATCGGCATAATAACATTTTTCATATCAATAAGCGGCGTAATGATGGGCAATATGTTTGGAGCAAAACTTAAATCAAAAGCTGAATTTATAGGAGGAGTAGTCCTTATCGCAATGGGAACAAAAATTTTAATAGAGCATACATTTGCCTAATTATAGTTTGTAACAATATTTTTTATTAACAAGTGTTAATGGCTTAATTTTTGCTCTTGAGGCATTTTGCCCTCTATAGCTGCTACAGCTATTGCAAAGTCTCCGTCATGTGATATGGAAAGCGACAAAGAGGTGATTTTATAGGTTTTTATAAGATGAGGTGATAGCGTGAAAGAGGGCGCATTATTGGGAAGCTTATATATCTTGATATCGTTAAAACCGCACTCTTTTGATATACCGAGTCCCAAAGCTTTTGATACGGCTTCTTTGGCTGCGAAAAAACCTGCTGCGCTTTGAGCATTTTTGACAAGTCTTATCTCATCCTCATCAAGATATTTTTCAAGTGCTTTTTTGGAAAAACGCTCCAAAAACTTTTCAAATCGCTTAATTTTTACTATATCGATTCCTATCATTAAAATTTCCTTTTGTTTATCTAATTGAAAATATAATTTAAGTAAATTTCGCTATTATAGCGCCTAAAGATAAATCAGGGGGAAATCAAATGAAAAAAGTCTTCGGTTATATATTTCTTGTGATGATAATAGCTGCAATCGCAGCTGCATTTTTTTATATATATAAGGATACGAATGGCAAGGAGTTGTCGTTTTCGGGCAATGTGGACACAAGAACGGTAAATCTTGGATTTCGTTTTTTGGGCAAAATAGATAAGATATACAAAGACGAAGGTGACAGTGTAGTTAAAGACGAAATTTTAGCAAGCTTGGACAGTAAAAATCTTCAGAATAACATCAATGAAGTAAGAGCCAGACTTAGCGCGGAAAAGATAAAGCTTGATAAACTCAAAAAAGGCTTCAGAAAAGAGGATATAGAAGAGGCCAAGGGTGAACTTGAATCTGCTTTGGCAAATTTCAAACTGCTTGAGGATATACTCAAAAGACAAGAAAGACTTGTCGACAAAAACGCAACTTCACAAGAATCTTACATCAATGCACTATATAAATATGAAGCGGCTGAAGGTACTCTGAGAAAAGCCGAAGCGCTTTATGCAATGCGTAAAAAAGGATATGAAGAAGAAGATATAAAAGCTCAAAAGGCGCTTGTGGAGTCTTTGGAAGCGGCTTTAAAGGCGGCTTTGCAGGATTTGGAAGACAGCGTTATCAAGTCGCCGTTTGATGGTGTTATTCTGACAAGATTGAAAGAAGATGGCGCTATTGTAAATCCTGGAGAGAGAATTTTAGAGCTTTCAAGGCAGGATGAGTTTTGGGTGAAAGCTTATGTGGACGAGCCTCATCTTGGCGCGATTTCGCAAGGCGATGAAGTTTTAGTATATGCAGATGTGCGTAAAGAGCCGTATATCGGTGTTATTGGAAATATATCGCCGATAGCCGAATTTACCCCTAAAAATATTGAAACGATAGAATTGAGGTCTGATCTTGTCTATCGATTTAGAGTGTTATTGAAAGAGCCTGATAAGAAAATAAAACAGGGTATGCCTGTAACTATAAAATTAAAAAAATGACAGCAATCAGCGCGTTAAATATCACAAAATATTTTAAAAATTATGCCGCGCTTAATAATATAAGTTTTAGCGCTAAAAGCGGCGAGATAACGGGTATAGTTGGACCTGACGGGGCTGGAAAAACGACGCTTATGAGACTTTTGACCGGACTTATGGATTTTGACAAAGGAGAACTTAGGGTTTTAAACAGAAAAATGCCCGATAAAAGCAGCTCTTTTTTGGAACAAATTGGATATATGCCGCAAAAGTTCGGGCTTTATGAGGATTTGAGCGTTATCGAAAATTTAAATCTTCACGCTTCCTTGCAAGGTGTTGAAAATGCTCATGCAAGAATAAATAAACTGCTTGAATTTACCAAATTAAGACAGTTTAAAACAAGGCGCGCGGCTAATTTGTCAGGTGGTATGAAGCAGAAGTTAGCACTTGCCTGCGCTATTATAAAAAAGCCTAAAGTTTTACTTTTAGATGAGCCGAGCACCGGCGTTGACCCTATATCGAGGCAAGATTTATGGGAGATGGTGAATTCGCTTTTGAAAAACGATATAGCTGTCATCTGGAGTACGTCATACCTGAATGAAGCGCAGATGTGCGACAATGTGATTTTGCTCAACGATGGAAATATTTTGTATCACGGCTGTCCTAAAGAGTTGATGGATAGTTTAAGAGGAAGAGTATTTAAAATAGAGGGCAGTTTTTTCAATAAAAGAGAGGCGCTAAGTTCTATTTTGGAATGCGAAGAGATGCTCGATGCTGCTCTTGTCGGCTCATATATCAAGGTTATGATAAAAGATGAAAGTACGTTTCCTAAAGAGATTTTGAAAACAATCGGCAAAAATGTAAAAGTTTCAAAAGTAGAACCAAGCTTTGAAGACGCATTTTTGGGGATATTGGGCGTGAAAACAAAAGCGCATTCTATTTTGGCAAATGTAATGCAGCAATTGCCTGAACGTGAAAATCTTATAACCGTACACAATTTGAGCAAAAAATTCGGTAATTTTTCAGCTGTGAAAAATATTAATTTTACAGTAAATTCCGGCGAGATTTTTGGACTTTTGGGACCAAACGGAGCAGGAAAATCAACCACTTTTAAAATGCTTTGCGGGCTTTTAACGCCGACTTCTGGTAGTATTAAAGTGCTTGATGGAAGTTTAAAAGAGAGACATGTCAGGCAGAATATCGGTTATATGGCGCAAAAATTCTCACTTTACGGAGATTTGAGTTTAAAAGATAATCTTGATTTTTTTGCAAGATTATATGAAGTGGGAGATACTCAAAAAAAGATAGATATGATGATAGATATTTTTGATTTTAAAAAGTATCTGAATATGAGTGCAAATAAGCTTCCGCTTGGCATAAAACAACGTTTATCTCTTGCTTGCGCCCTGATGCATAAATCACAGGTTCTATTTTTGGATGAACCAACTTCAGGTGTTGATATTATTACAAGAAAAGAGTTTTGGACGCATATAAATAATATAGCTAAAAAAGGTGTTTCGGTAATGATAACCACTCATTTTATGGATGAAGCGGAATATTGCGATAAGATAATGCTGGTGTATAAAGGTAAAGCGATAGCTGTGGGAACGCCTGATGAGTTGAAAGCGCGTGTAGGCGCTGATGCCTCTATGGAAGACGCTTTTATACATCTTGTAAAAATGTATGATGAAGAGCATAAAAGATGAATATAAGACGCCTTAAAGCTTTGATAAAAAAGGAAAATTTGCAAATTATGCGGGATCCCAGCTCAATTTTAATAGTTTGTATCCTTCCGCTTATATTGCTTTTTTTGATGGGATATGCAGTTTCGCTTGATCTTAGGGAGATAAAGCTTGGCATCATTTCAAAAAGTGAAAGTTCCTACGCCAGAACGCTTACAGAGGCGTTTAGAGGCTCGAAATATTTTACTTTGACCGAAGGTAAAGATAAAACACTTTTTATGGATATGCTTCATGAAGGAAAAATAAAATCAGTCATAGAGATAAGCGATGATTTCGGCAGAGACGAGAGTTATAAAATTCAACTTTTGATAGATGCGACAAATCCTAATGTAGCCGGCTTTATAAATAAATATGTAAGCAGTATCGTATCGGATTGGGCAAAACAAAACAGTATTGTATCATCATACGGCACAAAAATAGAGTCCAGATATTGGTTTAATCCTCCAATCACCAGCAGGTACTTTTTAGTTCCGGGCTCAATTGTTATTATTATGACAATGATAGGTACGCTTTTGACGTCGCTTGTTATAGCAAGAGAGTGGGAGAGGGGGACTATGGAAGTGATGATGTCCACGCCTTCATCTATGTCGGAGATAATTATCGGCAAGATAATTCCATATTTTGTTTTAGCTATGGGTTCTTTGGTGATGTGCTTTTTGGTAGCTTATTTTTGGTATGAAATACCGTTTCGCGGCAGTCTGTTTATACTGTTTTTAATGGGTGCAATATATCTTTTTCCATCGCTTACCACAGGACTTTTAATCTCTGTAGTTACAAAAAATCAATTTTTAGCTGCTCAAATATCGCTTGTAGCTTCATTTTTGCCTGCATTTTTGTTGTCGGGATTTTTGTTTGAGATACAAAATATGCCGATTGCAATCCAAATATTAACATATGTTATACCGGCGCGGTACTTTGTCAATTCTATACAAACACTATTTTTAGCAGGTAATGTTTACGAGATATTTTTAGCAAGTTTAACGGGGATATTGATTATCGGAACAATTTTATTTGTATTGGTTTTGCTAAATTCCAGAAAAGGCTTAAGGTGAGACTGTTAGCGCTTATCAAAAAAGAGTTTTTGTCCATTAGAAGTGATGGAAAGAGTATGTTTGTTATTATTGCATTGCCATTGATACAGATTTTGATTTTCTCATTTGCGGCGACGACAGAAGTAAAATATATGGATTTGGCTATTTTTGACCAAGACGGAAGTTATCAAAGCAGAGAGTTTGTGCAAGAGGTCAAAGGTTCAAAATATGTAAGAAATTTGATAAATGTGCAAAACTATGAAACAGCACAAAAGATGATAGATACAAAAAAAATCATTGCATTTATGGTCATACCAGATGGTTTTTCTAAAAATTTGGGCACGCAGGATTCGAAAATACAGCTTATACTTGACGGACGCCGCTCAAATACCGCGCAAGTTGTGGAGGGTTATATATCGCAGATATTGATAAAAACTCAATCAAAAGAGGATAGTTCGTTGGAGCTTCAGCTGCACTATCTCTACAACCAAAATTTGAATAATTTTTGGTTTATAGTGCCGAATCTTTTCGGCTCTATCACTATGCTTTTGGCTATCATTTTGTGCGCTTTGTCTATAACGCGTGAAAAAGAGCTTGGCACTTATGAGCAGATTTTAGTCTCTCCGTTAAATTCGCACGAAATATTGCTTGGAAAGCTAATCCCCGGACTTCTCATAAGTATTGCGGTTTCATCTGTGATTTTGTGTTTAGCTATTTTTGTTTATGAAGTACCATTTTTAGGTTCATTGACACTTTTATACACAGGTGTTGTGATATTTTTATTTACTATCTCGGGAGTAGGACTTTTTATATCTGCTCTTTGTAAAACACAACAGCAGGCAATTTTAGGTTCTTTTGTCTTTTTGCTGCCTTCATTTTTGCTTTCCGGCTTTACGACTCCTGTGGAAAATATACCTTCGTGGCTTATGCCGTTGTCGGATATCATTCCGCTGAAGTATTACATCATATTTATAAAAGGCGTTTTTTTGAGAGGTATGGAGCTTCATGCTGCTCTTCCTTTGCTTATAAAAATGTTTCTATTGGGAGTTGTCTCTCTTACTGCCGCATTTATTTTATTTAAGAAAAAAGCCGGATAATCTGCACTGTTGATTTTATACGCTGAGTATAATGAGATAGTGTTTGGGTTAGCTAAAATAATATCGACGGATATATATAAACAAGGTACGCCGTAAGCCGGGTTCTGTCGTGGGCGACTATTTATCTGGGCAGTATTTCGCAATACTGCTCGAGCGAAGAGTAAAAATATGAGACTAAAACCATCTCTTCTTGCTGCAGGTTGGGTTTACAAAGCCATCTTTATTGCTAAAAATGCTGGTGGGCTCTTACCCCGCCGTTTCACCTTTTCCGCTGTTGCGGTAGTCTGCTTTCTGTTGCACTTTCCCTTGGGTTACCCCAGCCATCCGTTAGATGGAACCATGTCTCATTGCAGCCCGGACTTTCCTCTAAAGCTAGACTTTAGCAGCCGCCTGTCGTACCTTGAAGTGAAAATTATATATAAACTCTACTTAAAAAGAGTATTTTCAAATTTGTTTAGCAGCCGTCACAATTAGACTAGTTGCTTTGTTGTGAGCTTGGAGTGCAGCAATGCGGTAATTTGAAGAGATGATGCCAAACTTTAAAATATTGTGTAAATAATACGTCTT
>JAIRKW010000152.1 GCA_031259875.1 Campylobacteraceae bacterium | reverse complement strand
AATCTTCCTTTTTATATATTCTATATTAAACAGAGCGTGTTTGTATAAAGGGGTATTCTTATCTATCTTTTCATACTCTCTTAAAGCTTCATTATAAAGTCCCTGCCTGTAATAATCATTTCCTGCTTTTAAACTCAATTGTATATTCTCCCGTAAACACTTATATTGGTAACACTTTCTTATAAATAAGACTGATATTTTCAAAAATGGATTTCTGCTTATATTAAGCTAAAATTAAGAAGCAACTATATATATTAATTTTTGCTTAATTTTATTTTAAGAAATGACTTTTTTGAAAATCCAAATTTCAATTCTGTTTTGAATGAGAAGAATGTTTTAGAGATTGTTTAACTGTTTTTATTTCGATGGAGTTTTTTACTGTTTTTCTTTATTGTAAAGATGGATTTACTTGAAACAGAAGAAGATGTTTGCGGGTTTAAGTATTGCATGAGGAGATATTTTTATTGTTATGGTTTTCGTGAATTTATTTAAGACAATGGAGCACTTTATTTTATTTATAATTGTCATCCAAAAAAAGGAGTTGGGATGGTTATGACTACTTGTAATATTTATAGCGACAGGAACGAGGATGTTGCCGTTTTAAATAAATGCGGTTCAATATATAAAGACGTATGGTTGACTATTTTAACCTTCTGCGGAACTTTAAAGCCTTAGTTTTACCCTCTGTTAACTAAGCCGCCTGAAATCAAAGCTTTTTCATAACTCTTTTTTGATAAGATAATTTCTTAATTTTCACAAAAAAGGATTCTCGTGGCTATTATAGACTTTTTAGCCAACATCGGCGGATTTTTTGCAAATATCCATATACTCTTTTATATAGCCGCTTATCTTATCGGAGGTATCCCATTCGGTCTGCTGCTGACAAAGAGATTTGCTGGAGTGAACGTCAAAGACGAAGGCAGCAAAAGCATAGGCGCAACAAATGTATTAAGAGTAGTCAAAGAAAAAAACCCAAAATTAGCAAAAAAATTAGCAGTTGCGACTCTTATTTTAGATGCTTTAAAAAATATATTGCCATTAAGTATCGGCACGATTGTCGGATTTGATGCAAGCGCACTGTGGATGATGGCGATTTTGGCAGTTATTGGACATTGTTTTAGCCCGTATCTTAATTTTACAGGAGGCAAAGGCGTTGCTACGGGAGCTGGCGCAGCGCTCTTTTTACTGCCAATAGAAACGCTTATCGCATTGGTTGTTTGGTTTATAGCAGGCAGAGTTTTGAAAATCTCTTCTTTGTCTTCACTCATAGCTTTGGCTGCACTATTTTTGGCGATTTTATTCAGGCACGGAACAATCCCCCAAATAAATAGTTTCACACCGCTTGTTATCATTGCTTTTATCATTATCTATAAGCATATCCCCAACATCATTAGGCTTTTCAAAAAAGAGGAGGGAAAGGTTGTCTAAGATAACACTTTTGATTGAAAAGATGGAATTTGAAGCAATCATAGGACTACTTGAAAAAGAACGCAAAACACCGCAGAAAGTACAGATATGGGCAAACATAGAGGTAAAGTACAAAAAAGGCTCTTTGGTTGATTATGCCTTGATTTGTGAAACTATAAAAAAAATTGTGACAGAAAACAAATTTTTTACGGTTGAAGAGGCAGTTTTGACATTAATTGATAAAATTTCAGCATTAAATCCAAAAATAAAAAAAATTTTTCTAAAATTACTTAAACCTGAAATTATTGAAAATACGGCTGTTGGAGCGTGTGCCGAAAAATCTTTTTAAAAAAATCTAAAAAGAACTTTAAAATTTTCTAAAAAAATGCTATAATTTGGCTTATTTTTTTTATGAAGGAATAATAACCTATGCGCATATTAATTGTCGAAGATGAAATAACGCTGAATAAGACCATTTCCGAAGGTCTTCAAGAGTTTGGTTACCAAACTGACACATCAGAAAATTTCAAGGACGCCGAATACTACATCGGCATTAGAAACTATGATTTGGTCTTGGTTGACTGGATGCTGCCTGATGGAGATGGCATTGATTTGGTAAGTGTCATCAAACAAAAAACATCTAAAACTGCTGTTATCGTTATATCCGCCAAAGATGACAAAGAGAGCGAAGTTAAAGCTCTTAAAGTAGGCGCTGACGATTATATTAAAAAACCTTTTGATTTTGACGTTTTGGTCGCAAGAATTGAGGCAAGACTACGATTTGGCGGCACAAATGTCATCAAAATAGATGATTTGGTTATAGATCCTGACGAGGAGAAAATCATCTATAGAGGCATAGATATAGAGCTAAAAGGCAAACCGTTTGAAGTGCTTACTCACCTAGCGCGCCACTCCGACCAAATTGTGTCAAAAGAGCAATTATTGGACGCTATTTGGGAAGAGCCCGAACTTGTAACACCAAATGTGATTGAGGTTGCTATTAATCAAATTCGTCAAAAGATGGACAAACCGCTCAATATATCAACTATCGAAACCGTAAGAAGACGCGGTTATAGATTTTGCTTTCCAAAAAAGTCTTAAAAAAATACTCCTTAAGCGGTATATGTTCTTGTACCGCTTTTTAGGAGTGGTTTTATTATAAATATACAAAAACAGCAAATAAGTAAATATTTTTAAATTTTTTTAAAGTCTTTTTAGTGTATAAAACAACTTTATTTCTACCAAAGAGGCAAATATGTCATTAATGATAACGGAAGAGTGTATAGCATGCGACGCCTGCAGGGACGAATGCCCAAATAGCGCAATAGAGGAGTCTGACCCAATTTATGTGATAGACCCTGATATCTGTACGGAATGTGTAGGTCATTACGACGAGCCGTCCTGTATAGCTGTTTGCCCTGTCGACGCCATTGTTTCGGATCCAGATAATATAGAGAGCGTGGAGGAGTTGAAATTCAAATTTGAACAGCTTCAAGACGGAGAATAATGGCTAATCGCACCGCTGTAATAGATATAGGCTCAAACTCTGCGAGAATGGCGATTTATGAAAAAGAGTCGCGTTTCGCATTTTCACTTTTAAAAGAGATAAAAAGCAGGGTGCGAATCGGTGAGGGAGCCTACGAAAACAACGGTAATCTTCAGCCTTTTGCTATTTCAAGAGCATTAACCGCACTTGGCGAATTCAATAAAATCGCACAGAGTATGAAATGCCGCAAACTGTTATGCGTAGCCACATCAGCCGTACGCGACGCCCCAAATGCAAATATCCTAATAAATGAAACAAAAAAACGCTTCGGTTTTGATATCAAAGTCATAGATGGCAGCAAAGAGGCTTATTACGGCGCTATAGCCGTCAGAAATATGCTTCCCTCATACAGTGGTGAAGTAACCACAATCGATATAGGCGGCGGCTCTACAGAGTTAGCCAAAATAAAAAATGGCACAATTGTTAAAACTATCTCTTTAAACATTGGCACAGTACGGCTGAAAGAGCTGTTTTTCGATAAAAAAACTTCATTTGATATGATAAGTGATTTCGTCAAAAAAGAGATAAAAGTAGTAGATAAAGAGTTCAACTGCGAAAATTTAGTTGGTATCGGCGGCACTATCAGAGCTATTGGCAAAATGTTTATGGCAAAAAGCCGCCATCCGCTCTCAACCGTACACGGCTTTGAATACAGTTCAAAATGGGCACTGAAATATATCCGCGAAATTGCTTCGTCAGGCGTTCTGGATTTAAAACGGCTTGGCATCAAAAAGGACAGATATGATACTATCCGCGAAGGGGGCATCATATTTGAAATGCTCATCAAGAAACTGGGCGCAAAAAAAATTATCACAAGCGGCGTTGGCATAAGAGAAGGCGTATATCTATGCGATATATTACGCAACAGTAATGCCAAATTTCCAAAAGATTTTAACCTCAGCCTTGAACGATTAAAAGAGAAATTCGGCATTGATAAAAAAGAGTGTAAATTTCTTATAAACCATATAAGACAGCTTTTTTTTGAATTAAAACCATTACACAGAATTGATGAAAAATTGTTAAGACCACTTATTGTTTCAGGCGAGCTAGAATCAGTCGGCAGAAATCTTAACTTTTATCAAGAACATCTGCATAGTGCATATTTTGTCTTGAACAGCTTAAATTACGGTTTTACACATCAAGAAAAGGTATTAATTTCTACTATAATCAAATTTTATGATAAAAAGGTAACGCAAAACGATATATTTTTATATGAGAACCTTTTGCCGCCGATTGCGGAATTAAACTGGCTTGTATTTATATTTTCACTTGTAAAGATTTTGCTGGAAAGCGGCGCAGCAAAACCTATGTCATTCTCTTTTAATAACGGCTCTTTACATATAAAAACCACCGAATCTTTATATCTTGCAAAAGAGCATGTGAGAAAGATATTTAAACCTGAAGTATTTTCTATCGTTATTGACGATAACCAAGCTTAGTTAATCTGCTGATAACATTGCAAAAACTCTATAAGGCTATTTCATAGATAGAGAAAAACGGCTGACACAAAATTTATAAAAACAGTAAAGCACAACTATAAAAAATCATCATCTTTTCTCGTGAGTTGTACATGCAAACCACATTGACAATAGAAATAAAATTGAGATAAAGATATTACAAGCAAAGCACCGCTATATTTTTATGAAATATAATGGTTATTTTGCTTTAGAAACACATTAAAATTACTCGGCCAATTTTTCTAACAACTCAAACGACGGTACAAAAAACAGCGTTCCCGTTACAGGCTTGCTAAAATCCAACAATCT
>JAIRKW010000143.1 GCA_031259875.1 Campylobacteraceae bacterium | reverse complement strand
AAAGCTCCAACACAAAACTTGCTCCGACATTTTCACGCACAGAGATAATGTTTATTTTCCATATCATTTTGCCCATCATACATGTTGGGACAAGCGCTTTGCCTTTGTAGTTTTTATTATCTGTTTTTTTTAAAACATATTCAAATACACCCATATTCATATTAAGCCCGTAAATTTGCACCAAAAGCTCATCATCTTCAAAACCTTCAGTTTTGACATTGAAAGTCATCTCTTCGCCTGCTCTAATTGGTCGGGAGATATCAAGCCTGATGTTTTTTTCATCCTCAAAAACAACTTCGCAAAAGTTTGTGTGCAAATCACACTCTAAGAGCATATCTTTAAATGTGATATCACGCTCAAAATATGAGTAGATTTTGTCGCCAAAAGCTGTGAAAATACCTGCTGCTGCAATAAACACAAGAGCAATGAAGAGTAAAAATTTTTGCCTCATCGTAAAACCTTTAAGATGATTTTTAAAATAAGAATTTTATCCTTTTTTGTATAAAATAATACATAATCAATTGCAAAGGAACTTTATGGATAAAGAGGCATTTAAAAAAGAGCGTGCGGCGGCTTTGGAGATTCGCGAAGAGTTGTGGCAGTTTTTGGATGAAGTTATACCTAAAGGTTCTTTATCTTATGATTTTAGCACCAAACCAAAACTTGATGCGAAAAAATTTTATGAAATCTTTTACAAATATGACTATCAAGTGCGAAAAGCTCTTGCGCACGGCTTAAAGTTGGCGGAATAATGGCGCACATCAGACTAAGTACGAACAATCTGCGTTCAAATCTTGAGATTTTAGCAAAAAAAGCAGGCGGTTACGAGAGGATAGCAGCCGTTTTGAAAGACAATGCTTACGGACACGGACTTTTTATTTTTGCTAAGCAGACAGCAAATCAAGGCGTTTTGCATGCTGTTACGCGTGATGCAAAAGAGGCTTTGGAGATTGAGGCGTTTTTTGCGGATATTATTGTTCTATCTGAACATAAAGAAAATTTTTTCGCGCATCCTAATATAATTTTTGCAGTAAATGAGTTTGACGCACTAAAGTCTGTCCCAAGAGGTGCAAAAATCGCGCTTAAAATAGACAGCGGTATGCATAGAAACGGGCTTAATCCCAAAGAGCTTGACGCGGCATTTGACACGATAAAACAAAATGGAGTTATTTTGCACAGTGTATTTACGCATTATCGTGCGGCCGATGAGACAGGGAGCTGTTTTTTTTGGCAGAGAGAAAATTGGCACGCGATTAAGTCACGGGTTATTGAGCTGGCAAAAAAACATAGTATAAATAAGCCGTTTTTTCATTCCTGCAACTCTGCTGCACTTTTAAGGTGCGGCGAATTTGACGAGGATTTTGCCAGAGTCGGTATAGCCATGTACGGGTATTGTGACATGAGCGAAGCTTTCGGACATTTTGGCTTAAAACCGGTACTTGAACTGTTTGCAAAGAGAATCAGCACAAGAGTACTCAAAAATGGCGAGTGCGTAGGTTACGGCGGTAAATTTACGGCTAAAGAGGAGATGATTTCGTCTTTATATGATGTTGGATATTCGGACGGATTGATGAGATATGGTGGTTGCGGCGAACTTAGTACGAGTAATGGTTCGCTTATTTTGGGACGCATGTCTATGGACTCTATGAGTGTAAACAGCGAAGAAAAAGAGATATCTATATTTAACGATGCGGCTGTTTGGGCAAAAGAGTTCAATACGATTAGTTATGATATTTTAGTGAAATTAAATGCTAAAATCCCACGCTTTTTTGTATAGAATACCGTATACAGCGGCTAGTTTAAAAAATGCGATAAAATTTGTATTAAAAACTGCCGAAGTACTATTTAAAAATTGAAAAAAAATATTTTTTGCTGTAAAATAACAAAGTGTTTTATTTTCTTTAAGTTTAGGAGTACTATTTGAGCCTTGGAGCGGTCGGATTAAACAGCGATTTACTGCATATTGGTATAGATATTGGTTCTACAACTATTAAAATCGTATTAATTGATGAAGCACACAATCTGCTCCACAGTGTCTACACAAGACATCACTCTGATGTTAGAAATTGTATTGTCAAGCATATTAAAGCATTGCAAAAGCTTCCATTTTATAAACAGGACAAAAAAGCCACAATAACTGTCTCGGGAAGCGGTGGTATAGATATAGCTTCGGTTTGCGGCATTCCATTTGTGCAGGAGGTTATTGCATGCGCTAAGGCAGTTGAAAAATTTATCCCCCATACTGATGTAAGTGTAGAGCTTGGCGGCGAAGATGCTAAAATTACGTTTTTTACAAATGGCATAGAGCAGCGTATGAACGGCACTTGCGCAGGAGGTACGGGAGCATTTATAGACCAGATGGCCGCACTTTTAAAAACGGATGCCAATGGATTGAACGAACTTGCCAAAAGTGCTAAAAATATTTATCCTATAGCCGCCAGATGCGGAGTATTTGCCAAAACCGATGTGCAGCCTCTTTTAAATGAAGGTGTTAATAAAAGTGATATCGCTCTGTCTATTTTTCAAGCCGTTGCCAATCAGACTATAAGCGGACTTTCATGCGGCAGAAAGATAAAAGGAAATGTTGTATTTTTAGGCGGACCTTTAAATTTTTTGAGTGAATTAAAACATAGATTTGTAGATATCTTGGAATTAAAATCGGAAAATATTATTACGCCAAGCCACAGCGAGCTTTTTGTTGCTTTGGGTGCGGCAGAATTTCGTGAAAAAAGTTTTAAAATGGGCGAAATAGTAGAGATTTTTTCCAATATTTTGTCAACATCAATAAGTACTGTGAATACCTTAAGGCCTCTATTTTTAGATGAGGCGGAAAAAGAGCAGTTTTTTACACGCCATAAGAGTGCAACTGCAAAAAGAGCGGATTTAAACTCTTATAAAGGTGAAACGTTTTTAGGGTTAGACTGCGGTTCTACAACTACAAAAGCTGTGCTTATCGGCACAGACAATGAAATACTTTATGAATTTTATGCAAGCAATGAGGGCGATCCTTTGATGGTTGTCAAAAAGATGCTTGAAGAAATTTACTCAAAACTACCTCAAAATGTCAAAATCGCCTTTTCGTGTGTTACGGGATATGGCGAAACACTCATTAAAGAAGCTTACAAGATAGACACTTGCGAAGTTGAAACTATAGCTCACTATAAAGCCGCCTCATTTTTTATGGAAGATGTAGATTGTATTGTAGATATCGGCGGGCAGGATATGAAATATGTACGCATAAAAGACGGTGCGATAGACAGTATTATGCTGAATGAAGCTTGTTCGTCAGGATGCGGTTCGTTTATAGAGACATTTGCTCACTCTGTTAAAATGAGTGTAGCGGACTTTGCCAAAGAGGCGCTTTTGTCAAAAGCTCCTTGTGATTTGGGTTCACGCTGCACTGTATTTATGAATTCCAGCGTTAAGCAGGCTCAAAGAGAAGGCGGCAGTGTTGCCGATATATCAGCCGGTCTTTCATATGCAGTCATAAAAAATGCGCTCATTAAAGTTATCAAATTAAAAAATCCGGAAGATTTAGGCAAACACATTATCGTTCAGGGCGGCACTTTTTATAATGATTCTGTTTTAAGAGCATTTGAACTTATATCAAAAAGAGATGTCATCAGACCCGATATCGCTGGACTTATGGGTGCGTTTGGCGCAGGTTTGATAGCCAAGGAGAGATATCAAGGCGTTAACTATTCTACACTGCTGAGCAAAGAACTTTTGAATGATTTTGGCGTATGTCATACAATGTTAAGATGCAATGCCTGCTCCAATTCATGCGCTATGACACTTAATCGTTTCTCTGACGGCAGAAAACTTGTAACGGGCAACAGATGCGAGAGGGGTGCTGGTAAAGAGAGTGCAAATTCAAATCTGCCGAATCTTTATGATTATAAATATAAGAGACTCTTTTCTTATAAGCCTTTGGATAATGCACCGCTTGGCGAGATAGGCATACCGCGCGCTTTAAATATGTATGAGAATTATCCGCTGTGGTTTACATTTTTGACACATTTGGGATTTAGAGTCGTTTTGTCGGGCAAATCGTCCAAAACACTGCTTGAAAAAGGGCTTGATACACTGCCTTCGGATTCTATATGCTATCCGGCAAAACTTGTTCACGGACATATTGTAGATTTGATAGAAAAGGGAGTAAAGAGCATATTTTATCCGTGCGTAGTTTATGAAAAAAAAGAATTTAACGACGCTCATAAACATTATAACTGCCCTATCGTTATCTCGTATCCGGAGCAAATCAGAAATAACATCTCTCTTTTAAAAGAGAAAAATATCAACTACATTCAACCGTTTTTGTCACTTGAAAATAGAGAAAAGCTCTCAAGCAGACTTGTCGAAATTTTCAAATCTTACGCCGCACCTGCCGTTATCCGCCGCGCTTTCAATATTGCGTGGGAAGAGCAGCTGAATTTTAAACGCGATATTGTAAAAAAAGGTAATGAAGCGCTTGAATTTTTGAAAAACACGGGCACGCACGGTATTATACTGTCGGGACGTCCGTATCATCTTGACCCTGAAATTCATCACGGTATACCCCAAGTTATTACATCGCTTGGTATGGCAGTTTTAACTGAAGACAGCGTGGTGTATAAAGAAGAACTTGAAAACCCTTTAAGAGTGGTTGACCAATGGACTTATCACGCCAGACTCTACCGCGCTGCTTCATTTGCCTCAAAACACGATGTGGTGGATTTGGTACAGTTAAACTCTTTTGGCTGCGGACTTGACTCTGTTACGACAGACCAAGTGCAAGAATTGTTGGAGTGCAAAAATAAAATATATACCTGCATAAAAATAGATGAGGTGAATAATTTAGGTGCGGTAAAGATACGTATTCGTTCGCTCAAAGCTGCGCTTTTAGAACGTGAAAAAAATATGAATTTCTCCAAAGTAAATTGGAATACGCTGCCCAAATATCAAAAACTTATGTTCACAAAAGAGATGAAAAATGATGGCTATACCATCATTGCGCCGCAAATGTCACCTATGCATTTTCAATTTATGGAGAGTTGTTTTAATGCGTGCGGATATAAATTTAAACTTTTGGAGAAAGTAGGTGTAAATGCTATAGACGAAGGATTGCGTTATGTTAATAATGACGCTTGCTATCCGTCCATCATTGTCACAGGGCAGATTATAGAGGCTTTAAAATCAGGCGGGTATGATATTAATAAAACAGCTGTCATGATGAGTCAAACAGGCGGCGGATGCCGTGCTACAAACTATATAGCGTATCTTAGAAAAGCGCTTGCCGATGCGGGATTTCCTCAAGTGCCGGTTATCTCGTTTAATGCGCTTGGCATGGAAGAGCACACGGGTTTCAAACTCTCTTTACCGCTTTTAAACCGCTTAATAATGAGCTGCGTTTACGGCGATGTTTTAATGAAGACACTGCTTCGTACAAGGCCTTATGAAAAGATAGCCGGTTCTGCCAATGCGCTGTTTTACAAATGGTCTACTGTATGCAAAGAGGCTCTTAAAAATGCTGATTTTAAAACTTACAATAAAAATATAGAGGGCATTATAAAAGATTTTGACGAGCTTGCACTGCTGGATATCAAAAAGCCTCGCATTGGACTTGTGGGCGAAATACTTGTTAAGTATCATCCGACAGCCAATAACGATATAGCTGACACGATAGAAAAAGAGGGCTGCGAAGTCGTAATGCCAGGAATTATGGAGTTTTTACTCTATTGTTCTTATGATTACGACTTTAATCGCAGATATCTTTCCAAAGGAGTATTCGGAGCGCTTGCGGGAAAAGCTGTGATAACGGCTATGGAGTTTTACAGAAAAGGTGCCAGAAAAGCATTAAAAAACAGCAGTCGTTTTACAGAGTTTGCACGCATAGACGAGTTGGCTTTCGGCGCGGCTCCGATTTTGTCGCGAGGCAATCAAACAGGCGAAGGATGGTTTTTAACGGCTGAAATGGTACATTTGATACATGAGGGTGTGCCGAATATTGTTTGTATGCAGCCGTTTGCCTGCCTTCCTAATCATATAACCGGAAAAGGTGTTATGAAAGCCTTGAAAGAACTATATCCCCAAGCAAATATTACAGCCATAGACTATGACCCGGGCTCTTCTACCGTTAATCAACTAAACCGTATCAAACTTATGTTGAGTGTTGCATTTAAAAATTTAGATAAACAGATGAGTGATGAAGAGTTAGAGGCAAGTTTAAATTTGTAAGTTTGGATAAGCTTGGTGTCGGTTGCTAATACTGCTTGAACAAGCGAATAAAAAGAGATGTTTGCTTTTGGCAAAATGCAATGTACGATTTTTGACTTTTTCTAAACTGGGGTTATCAGTGGTATTGTTTTGATTGTGTCATTGCGCAATTGTCATTTTTTTGCAGTTGAGCATATTTCTCATAATTCATACTTTTTGTTATTTCTATTATTTTATATGAATACCAACTTTCTATCATTGCAAGCGCAGTGCGGCAGCATTAATGACATATTTTCTTAATTTATGATTCCAAATTGCTGTGTCACTCTATTCCTCGCAATGACATAATTGCTTTACATGGCAATAGGTGGTGTTTTTGGCGTGGGATTTTTGCGCAAATGGCTCATGCGAAACAGCCTTAGAGAAGATATTATGGAGCTCTAAAAAAGTTAAAATGAAATTTGAACATAAAAAACTTGAAGAATATAAAACCGAACTTGAAAGACTTGGCAAACTGAAAAACATAGACCCGCTTTTTATCAAAGAACTGATAACAAAAATCAATGAAGAAAGCTTATAGCAAGAGCTGCAGAAACTGATATAAAGACGACAAAAATAGAAAAAAAGGCTATAAAAGCGGTAGAAAAACATGAATTTGTAAAACGCTCCGCACTGAAAACCATCGTTGCCGCATGGCTTATAACGGTGCCTGCTGTTGGCGTACTTTCGGCGATGTTTTATTATATGCTAAGAGACATAATGCTTTAAGGACATTTGAATGAGAGATCGCTGAAAATGTTTAAATCTTAACCTTTTGTGCGCATTTTTGTTTTGCATAAAAGCAGTATGGGTGGATTTTCATCTTTACAATATTTAATTTGAGACAAAACAACCGCAAATAAAACAGATATCTAAAGCGCGCCAAACAAAGATGAAAGTAAAACCTATTTGCGTCTTAAAAATGTTTTTGCAACGATAAATACAGTAAATTATATCAACTTATAAACTGCAAGTTTATCAAGCCTAATCGTATTCTCTTAAAATATATCCCGAATTTATAATATTTTCTATATTGACTCCAAGCTGTTTTTTGATGCGAAGCACAGACATTTGAATAGCGCTTCTATTAACGCTTTCGCCGTCATAAATATAGTCTTCTATCATTTCATATGTTACAAGCATATTCAGATTATAGCAAAGCAGCCAAAATATTTTATTGTGAAGCTGTGACAAAAACAGCGCCTCATTATTTTTATAGATAATCTCCCTATGCAAATCCACACTCACTCCGCCGCCGATATTCACATGCGGCTGTTCTACTTTTGGAGCAAGTGCAAACAAAAGAATAGTCTGAAGATCTTGAATATCCATTATAGGCTTATGCAAAAAACTAACCGCACCGTTTTGAATGCTTTTTAAAATATTTTGGTCTGTACCGTATGATGTAATCACAACAAAAAGCTGCTTTGGTTTTAATTTTTGTATCTCATGTATCATTTCAAAACCGCTTAAATATGGTAATTGTATATCTGTGATGATGATGTCTATACGATTTTTTTTAAAGGCTTCAAAACCTTGGAGTCCATCTTTTACTTCGTAAAAATCGCCAAAATACTCCTTTAATCCATGCCTTAACATGTTTCTTGCAATTTCATCATCTTCTACTAAAAGCGCGGAAAAGTTTTTTAAAAGTTCCAGAGTTGATTTATGCATGAGTGCCTCCTGCGATATCTCTTGCCAAAGTAAGTTTAAAAGTTGTAGGCATTTTGCTGCCTACAAGCACCAGATCGCCAGCCAGCCTCTCCTTTGCCAATTTTTTTGAAAAAACAAGACCGATTCCTGTTCCTTCGCGCTTTGTCGAACCTCTGCATTCTGAAAACAGACTCTTTTCCACATCTTCTGCGATGCCCGTTCCAAAGTCCGATACAAATATATGCACAAACTTTTTATCCGTTTGAAATGTTACTTCTATCCTGCGTCTATGTATATCCCTTATTGCTTTAAGCGGTAAAATCGCATCTTTGGCGTTTTGTATAAGTACCAAAAGTATCTGCTGTATAAAATTTTCTATAGAATAAATTTTAACTTTTTCTATATTTGAAGCGTCCATATCTATTCTGATACTTCTGATAGCAAGTTCCGTACGCATTACATGCAGGACGTTCTCAACACAGTTTTTCAACTCAAATTCTGCTGCTATTGTCTTAAGGCTGTAAAAATTTCGAAAAATACCTATGGTTTTGTTTATTAATAATATATCTTTTTGAGAAGTTATCAGATTTTGTTCAAGTTCTTTTATATTGAAATCTTTGGAAGAGAGCCTGTTTATAGCGTCATTTACGAGCAGCGCAAGAGCGTTAACCGGCTGGCAAATTTGATGATTTATGACAGATATCAACTCTCCTAATTCATTGATTTTTGAGCGGTATTGCAATATTTTTTCATACTCTGCTTTTTTTGCTTCTGAGCGTCTGTATAAAAATGTATAAGAACTGTTAATGACGATAACAAACAATACAAAACAGCTAAAAATGATTGCGGAGTGTTTGAAAAATCTCTGCATAGCGGAATTATATGCCTCCTCTTCCGTACCCGCGCCCACATACCAGTTAAAGTCTATCAAGTTATCAACAGTTACGATACTGTCATTGACGACTATACTCTGCGCACCGGAGCTGTTTTGCATAAAGTTTTTAGAAAATATCTCTTTGACATTTTTATTTATTACTTCGCTGTTCCCGACTGCTATTAATATATTGCCGTCCTTATCGCTTATAAAATAGTAATAACTTTGCGGAATTTCCAATACTTCTATCTTCTGCGGTATCAAACCTGCTTTTGTGATGCCGCAGAAAACTCCCTTAAAATCTTTTTTACCGTCTTTTATCGGGGTGCATAAATTTATGGTTTTTTCAAAAAACAGTCCATGTATATCCATTGTTTCCATATTTGCTTTCATACTCTTTTTTGTATCCTGAAACCATTTTCTCTCAAGATACCAAAGCTCATCGGCAAGGCTTTGGAAAGCAGTCTCATCGGCATTACTCATGCACTCTTTTATCAATTCTACATTTGAGGTATTTTCACTAAAATTACATAAATCCCTGCGGTATGCAATATGTTTTTTATAGTCATTGGCTTTTATGCCGTTAACATAAAAATAGTTGTCCACGACCAATATCTGCAAAGCGTCAAAGTATTTGCCGTATTGTGCATAAGATTGCGAAATTTTTTTAATTTGTTCTTCGTCTTCATAATTTTCATTTACATCATGCGCTATAAATTCAAGCGTATTAACAGCCTCTTTAAGCCATAATTTTATCAAATAGTGCATCTCTTTTATGATGAGATTTCTATTTTGTTTTGATAAAATTTCCAATTCTGAACTGACATAGTTAAAACTCTCAAAAATCAAAATAGCAAATGCAATAATAGAGATGACAATCAAACTGTATATTTTGTAGTTTTCTATATTTTTTAGTTTCATTACAAACCTTTGTAACCGCTGCAATGGATACAAGCGCTGTTATGTTAAAACGGCAAGCAAAAGTATAACATAAAATTTATATAGTAATTTAAGCAAAAATTAATATTAAAGTTGTCCCGTTGTTGAAGAAGCATTTTATACTTCTACAATTTTACGAAGGAGTACAACAATGAAAGCTTGTAAAAGCGCGGTTTTATTTGCTGCTTTACTCATGAGCGCAAACGGCGCGGATTCACTGGCAGATGCGTTTAAAGGGGGCAAATTAAACGGCGAATTGCGCTCTTATTATTTCAACCAAAAAACAGGTAATGAAAAAGCTGATATTTTAAGTTTGGCTGTTCGTTTGAGTTATGCGACAGATTTTTATTACGGTTTTAAAGCCGCTGTAACTTTGCAGTCGTCAAATTCTCCGTTTGCAGACGAAAATGCAAAAAAGATGTTCGGCGCGGCAAACGGTATGTATGGACCGGGAGCCGTTTTATCGGAAAGTTATATATCCTACACGTTAAGCAAAAGCACGCTTAAAACAGGGCGGCAATTTATAAATATGCCTTTGATAAGAGGTGGAGCTGGAAAAGCCGTAATTCAGTCTTACGAAGGAGTTACGCTGAAAATAGATGAGTTTCCTCATACTTCCATTTACGCGGCATATATTGAAAAATTTCAAAAACAGACAGACGGCAGGGGAGGCGCTCCTAAATTTGAAAAACTTAGCGGAGATTACGGTTATGCTCTTGGCATTGTCAATAACTATTTTGACAAATTAAGTTTGACCGGAGCTTACGGCGGCATAAAAGATGATTTTTCAATTTTTTACATGGAAGCTGATTTTAAGAACGGTTTTTCAGATTTTAATTATCAAGCCGCTGCTCAATATCAGCATACTGATTATAAAAATTCTGCTTTGAGCAATTCAAATTATTACGGCGTTAAAGTTGGCGCGGGTTTTGCAGATTTTAACATATATCTGGCTTTAGCGCAGATAAAAGACGGAACTTCGCAATTTGGCGTAACCGGCGGCGGAAACGCATGCACGCTTTTTACAAGTTCATATGAACACTGCGCCGAATATGACAAATCCAAACAGTATGCGATAGACGCAAACTACAATTTCAAACCATTGAAGCTATTAGCAGGCGTCAGGTATGCCAATATGAATTATGAAGACACAGATGAAAAAACGGAGTGGAAATCCGTATATGCCACATATTTTTTCAGCGGCGCTTTAGACGGACTTTTTATTAGAGTTCTTTATGAAAATCAAAATAGTAAAACTAACAACAAAGACGAAGACTTGTATATAGTAAGAATAGCTTACAACTTTTAAATAAAGGAGTATCCATGAAGAATTTTACTTTTAAAGCGGCGGCGGCGTTTATGTTTTTTGCAGTAAGCGCTTTTGGTTTCAGCGAAGGGACGGATTATATAAAACTTGCAAATCCTATCCCAAACGCCGATAAAACTCTCATCAAGGTTTTCAGTTATGATTGTCCTTTTTGCTACAAATATGACAAATCAGTAATGCCGATGGTCATCAATCAGCTTGAAGGAATTTTGACTTTTAAGCCTTTTCATCTCAAAACAAAAGGCAAATACGGTAAAGAAGCGAGCGAGCTTTTTGCGATTCTAATTGTTAAAGACAGCGCAGACAATATCAAGCCGACAGATGAAAAATCGCTTTTCAAAAAAGCTAAAATGGCTTATTACAGCGCATATCATGACAAAAAAGAGAGATGGGACGGCGGCGCGGAGGCTTTTATAGCTTTTGGGTTGAACGCAAGCGGTTTGAGCGCCGACGAGTTTGAAAAGCTTAAAAATACCGAAGAAGTACAAAATCTCGTATCTCAATGGGAAGCAAGCTATGAAGTGGCAAAAATTCAGGGCGTGCCGGCATTTGTCGTAAACGGCAGATATCTTATCTACACAAAATCCATAACTTCCGTACAGAAAATGGTTGAGTTGATAAAAGAGCTGGCAGAGAAGTAAGGATAAAAAATGTTACTGAAATATTGGAACAGTTTAAAAGCGGCGCCGATAGAGACTGTTGCAAAATGGCAAAACGGGCGGTTTTTATGGCTTTTTATGGCGTTTTGCAGCATATTTTTAGTCATAATCGCGCATTCGCTCTTTCAACACTATATATACATGGCTCCATGCGAACAGTGCGTATATATAAGATTTGCGTTTTTTTGCATGTTTTTTGCGGGGCTGTTGGCGGCTTTAAATCCGAAGAGTATATTTTTGAAATTCGCAGGCTACATTTTGGCATTTTGGGGCATTATACAAGGTATCGGTTACAGCCTGAAATTAAACGCTGTTCATAAAGCAGTCCATTCGGATAATCCGTTCGGCGTACAGGGCTGTTCAGCAGAACCTGTTTTTCCTTTCAATCTGCCTTTGGACAAATGGTTTCCCGACTGGTTTAAGCCTACGGGAGACTGCGGATATGACAATCCGATTGTGCCGACAGACGCGGATTTAAGCTCTTTGCAGCAATGGCTTGTAGATTTTTACGCAGACGGATGGTATCTGCTGCCATCATACCATTTTGTCAATATGGCGCAGGCTTGTCTGTTTGCGTTTGTTTTATCTCTTATTTTGCTCGGAGCAATGTTTATATGCTTTATTTTAAAATCCATAACCAATAAAACTTTTTATAAGGAGACAACATGAACATCAAAGTTTTATCATCTGCGATAATCGCAGGATTGATTTTAAGTGCTTCGCCTGCGGCTTTGTTTGCAGCCGGTGGAGGCAGCGGTACAAATACATACAAGGGAGAGGGCAAAATAGGTGCGGTTCTCATGAATCCGTTTGATATAGCCCCATTGACAGCCGTTATTAAAAACGGCGGACAAAAGCTTACCAATGTAAAAGTAGTCGTTGAGGGCAAAAAAGGTGGCGGCTTGCCAATATCTTACGATGTTTCTGACAATAAAATTTTGCTATACGGAGGAATTCCCGTCTGGGGAATGTATCCTGACTATGAAAACAAAATCAATGTGTCGTATAAGCTGTATGGTGCGGACGGAAATACTCAAAATATTCAAGAATCATATATCATATACGCGCCGCCGATAAATCTTTACGGTTCCGGCACAAAACAAAAAAGAGTGCTTCCTGAAGCAAAAGTGGTAATACCGGCAGATAAAAGCATCAAAAAAGATTTGTATCTTATGAATCATCTCTCTTCAACGCTTCCAAATGCCGCGCAAGTTACATGGAACAATCCAATAGGCGGAGCCATTGAATGGGATTACGAATCTTACGCATGGATAATAGATACAAACGGCGATATTAGATGGTATCTTGACACAAGCAAATTAAGAGACCCCAATGACTTGCGAAAAAAAGGCAATATGATGGGCTTTGACCAGACAAAAGACGGCGCTCTTATGTGGGGCATGAGTCAGGCATATATGAAATATGACTTGATGGGAAGGCAGATTTTCCATAGAATGCTTCCGAAAAGTTATATAGACTTCAGCCACCATCTGGAAGAGACTTCAAAAGGCACTTATCTTTTGAGAGTGGCTTCATCGGATTACAAAAGAAAGGATAATAAAAACGTAAGAACGGTAAGAGATGTTATCGTTGAGCTTGACAAAGACGGAAATGTGCTTGACGAATGGAGACTGATGGAGATACTTGATCCGTATAGAGACGCAAATATGCTCGCTATGGATCAAGGAGCTGTGTGCCTCAATATAGACGCTTCGCAGGCAGGGCAGACAAAAACCAAAGAAGAGCTTGAAGACGCAAATGCTCCGTTTGGAGATGTTGCGGGAGTTGGTGCAGGCAGAAACTGGGCGCATGTGAATTCGGTCAATTATGACGCAGGCGATGACTCTATCATTATCTCTTCACGCCATCAAAGTGCTGTTGTAAAGATAGGAAGGGACAAAAAAGTAAAATGGATAATAGCATCTCCTGAGGGTTGGAGCGGCGAACTTGCCAAAAAAGTGCTAACGCCTGTTGATTCAAAAGGTAAAAAAATAGATTGCGGCGAAAGCGGTTCAAAATGCCCGGGATACTTGAATGATAAGGGTGGATTTGACTGGTCATGGACGCAGCATACGGCATATGTGATTCCTGAAAAATCAAAAAAAGGACTTTTGCATGTAAGTGTATTTGACAACGGTGACTCACGCGGTATGGAACAGCCCGCGATTGTCAGCATGAAATACAGCCGCGCCGTTGAGTATGTCGTTGATGAAAAAAAGATGACTGTACAGCAGGTTTGGGAGTTTGGCAAAGAGAGGGGATTTGAGTGGTTTAGCCCCATCACATCTGTCGTTGAGTATATGCCAAAAACAGACTCCATGATGATTTACAGCGCAACAGCAGGTCTTGGCGACGTTCAGGCATTTGCAAAAGGCGAAGTAGAACTTGTGCCATTTTTACATGAATTTAAATATGGCACTAAGCAATCGCTGCTGGAAATAAAGTTTGTAGACAGCAATACGATAGGTTATAGAGCTTTGAAGGTTGATTTGCAAAGCGCATTCAAATAATTTCATTATTCGGAACACCCTAAAATATGCAGTGTTCCGAATAACTTTTTTAAAAACAGTCAAATATTTTTTTATGACAGCCGCATTCCATATTTTTCGCAAATGTATTTTTTGCACTTTTGCATGTGTCGGTTATGTTTATTATAACACTTGTGTCAGCTTCAACCGGAACGGTTTGATAGGTTATTTTCGTTCAACTGTTCTATTTTTTACAACAGATAAAAATAGAAAATGTAAGCTTGCGGGTTTTCCCGCAAGCTTACGTAAAAAATTTTACTTAACTGAAACTAATTTTCTGCGTAAATAGGCGATTCTGCTTTGTAAAGGCAGATTTTTAGGGCAGTTATCTTCGCAGGCAAGAAGGCTCATACAGCCAAATATACCGTTGTCGTCTCCGATTAATTCATAATAATCCTCAATCGTTCTTTTGTCAAGCGAATCTATCTCAAAACGTGCAACACGGTTAAATCCTACTGCTCCCAAAAAGTCAGGACGCATTAATTTTGTACCGCATGAAGCGACACATATACCGCACTCTATACATCTGTCAAGCTCAAATACTTCTTGGGCAACTTCCGGCTCAACTTTATCTTCAAGCTTTGAAATGTCGGTTACATGGTCGGAGTGTATCCAGCTTTCTACACGCTTGCTCATGCCATTCATCCAAGTACCGGTATCTACCGATAAATCTTTAATAAGTTTAAAAGCAGGAAGCGGCATAAGCTGTAAAACGCCGTCTGGATAATTTTTAGTCAGCGTTCTGCACGCCAAACGCGGCTGTCCGTTTACCATCATACCGCAGCTTCCGCAGATACCGGCACGGCAGACAAAGTCAAAATTCAAGTCTGCATCATACTTTTCACGTATTTGATTTAATGCGATAAAAAGCGTCATACCGTCTGTCTCTTCCAATTTATACTCTACAAATTGAGGAGTTGAATCCTTCGCAAGAGGATTATATTTAAATACTTTTATAGTGATATTGCGGCTCATTTCTTATCTCCTACGCGCTCATTTCTTGCTTTAAATTGCGGCTGAAGTGCAAATGGCATAATAGCATCCTGTACTTCCCATCTGTCTTTACCTTCAGCTTCCAGCTTCTCTTTCATTTTATCAACTTCTTCTTGGCGTTTTGCACTCAAAGGGTTCTCTATGATATTTCCTTTTACACCGTATCCTCTAAACGCAGGCGGGAGCTCCATTTTCATAATGTCAAGCTCTTCATATTCTAAGGTCGGTAAAGTCGCTCCTTCTTTCCAGTAGGCAAGAGTTCTTTTGAGCCAATTGGTATCATCGCGTTTTAGATAATCTTCTCTATAATGCGCACCGCGGCTTTCTGTTCTTTGAAGTGCTCCAAGCGCTACGCAAAGAGCGAGTTTGAGCATTTTAGGCACTCTGTATGCCTCTTCAAGTTCGGGATTTGCACCGATATTTTTAGTTTTAATAGAAGCTTTGAGAGATTTTTTGTAAAGCTCTTCAAGCTCTGTAACGGCTTTTTGCAAACCCTCTCCGTTTCTGAATATCGCCACGTGTTCCCACATAACATCTTTCATACGATTTTTAATCTCAAAGATATTTGTGCCGCTTTCTCGCGATAATACTTCATTAATATGATTTTGTTGTTTTTCTACAGCCGCCTCAATGTTTTTTGTGCTGATAGTGATGTCATTTGCTTTACAAAAATCAGCGAAGTAGTCGCCTACTATCATACCGGCTACCACAGTTTCACTTACGGAGTTTCCGCCAAGTCTGTTAAAACCATGCATATCCCAGCATGCTGCCTCGCCCGCACTGAATAATCCTTTTAGTGCCGGAGATTCGCCGGTTGATTTTGTTCTGATACCACCCATGGAGTAGTGCTGCATAGGAAGTACGGGTGCCCAACCTTTAGGACCTTCGTCTGCTGGATCAATACCGTTAAATATCATACAAATTTCTTGAACGTCTCTTAGGTTTTTCTCGATATGTTCGCGTCCCAAGATAGATATGTCAAGCCAAACGTGTTCGCCGTATGGAGATTTGACACCTTTACCGTTTCTGATGTGCTCTAACATTCTTCGGCTTACAACGTCGCGGCTTGCAAGCTCTTTTTTCTCAGGCTCGTAGTCTGGCATAAAACGGTGTCCGTCCACATCGCGTAAAATACCGCCGTCTCCTCTGCAGCCTTCTGTCAAAAGAATGCCTGATGGAACTATTGGAGTTGGGTGAAATTGTACCGCTTCCATATTTCCAAGACTTGCCAAACCTGTCTCTAAAGCGATAGCTGCACCGATTCCTTCACAGTTGACGGCATTTGTGGTATGCTTATAGAGTCTGCCGTATCCGCCTGTAGCTATAAGAGTACCTCTTGCTACATAAGCTGTTAATTCGCCCGTTACCAAATCCCTGACAACTGCGCCGTAACATCTGTCTTTTTCCACAATAAGTGAAATCGCCTCTTTTCTGTCTTCAATATTTACATTATGCTTCAAAGCTTCGTTTGCGACTGCAAAAAGCATTGTGTGGCCTGTTGCGTCAGCTGTATAACAGGTTCTCCATTTTTTTGTACCGCCGAAATCGCGAGAGTGGATAAGCCCGTGAACCTCTTCTTTTTCTTCTATTGTAGTTTTTTCAGCATTGATGACTGCTGTTCTTGTGCCTTTTGATATTCTTGTCCAAGGAACGCCCCATGCAGCAAGCTCGCGAATCGCTTTAGGTGCAGTTGTAACAAACATTCTGGCTACCTCTTGGTCACAGCCCCAGTCACTTCCTTTAACAGTATCCGCAAAGTGCAAATCTTCATTGTCGCCTTCGCTCATTTTGGAGTTTCCAAGACTTGCCTGCATACCGCCTTGAGCCGCCGCAGAGTGCGAACGTTTAACTGGAATCAAACTCAAAACAGTAGTGCTAAGTCCTTTTTCGGCTGCTGCTACAGCAGCTCTAAGACCTGCTAATCCTCCGCCGATAACTAATGCGTCATAGTATTTTACATTCATCTTATAAACCCTTTACATCATTATTTATTTGATATGCTGCGTGTACGCCGCTACTGTCGAGATTGGCATATTTATAGCCCGTTTTAACGTAAGCGCCGAGCGTTAATAAACCAAGAGCGAGAAAAAACACTGTAAGTGCCCATTTTAGTTTTGTCAGTCTTTTTCTTGTAACTTTCGCATCTTTGCCTTCAAACCAGCCCCATTTTACACATAGACGATACAATCCTACGCCGCCGTGAATTTCAACTGCAAAAAGAAGTATCAAATAAAACGGCCACATAAAATGGCTGTACATTCTGCTGCCGGAAATTTGGGCTGTTATCTCTGGATTTGTCAACACTATGATTAAGTGAGCAGAACCCAAAAAGAACATTATAAAACCTGTTTTTGCCTGCCAAAACCACAAACTCGTGTCGGAGTGTTTCATATTGATTGCGTGTGCTTTGTATATCTGATATTGTATGAAATTGATAGGAAGCTTCCTCATTCCAAGACAGGCGTGTACGACAAATATACAAAATACGATAAATACGATAGCAGAAACAAGCACGGGCTGTTTCTCGCTTAAAAAGAGGCTTCCTTCAAATGCCCCGGCTACCCAGTTAAGCGCATCTTCGCTTATAAGTATAGTGGCGACAAAAAACATATGCCCCCACATAAATAATCCTAAAAAAAGTCCCGTAGCGCTCTGAATAAAATCCAGTTTCGCAGGTACGCGGCTTTTTTTACCGTCAACCCTCTTACCTATATATCCTTCGATAATATTGGTCACTGTGTATCCTTTTAAATGAATTTTTTACAACTTTATAAATTTTGCCAAACTATATATTGCATATTAGACTAAAGCTTTTTTTTCGCCCTTTTGTTTTTAACGCTCTTTGCGGCAAGTCTCTTTTGATTGCTCTTTATAATATAAATATATAATGAAACCCCCATAGTTATAATTACCAGCGATAAAACTTGTCCGGCGCTCATCCAGCCGCCGTATACAAACCCCATTTGCGAGTCAGGCTCTCTGAAAAATTCAGCCGTAAAACGTCCTATAGAGTAAGTTATGCCGTAAACTGCGATAAGTTCACCATCATATTTTTTATATTTTCTATAAAAAAATATAATAATAAATACCAAGAACCCCTCGAAAAACGCTTCATAGAGCTGCGAAGGATGTCTTAAAACACCGTCTACATAAATACCCCAAGGCACATCTGTAGCGCGTCCGACCAATTCTTGGTTTAAAAAGTTGCCAATGCGTCCCAGTACATATGCCAAAGGTATGCTCAGCGCTGCCAAATCCAAAAACTGCCACACTGAATATCGGTACTTTTTACAATATGCAAACGTTACTATCAAAAACCCAAAAACCGCGCCGTGATAACTCATTCCGCGGATTCCTACAAACTCTCCGTTTTGGAAAGGGTTAAAAATCTGCCACGGATGTGTCAAATAGTAGTTAGTATTGGGGTCATATATCAATATGAAACCTACTCTGGCGCCTACTATCACAGCAAGTTCAGCCCATAAAAAATAACTGTCCACAACGCTTAGTGTCATTGGAATACGGTCTTTTTTTACAAACCATTTGGCAATAACTATAGCTCCCAAAAGTGCGCTGACATACATAATCCCATACCAATGCACGGCAAAAGGACCTATGTTAAACGCTACCGGGTCGAAATGCGTATAAATATTCTGCCAAAAACTCAAAACAAAAACTCCTTTTGGTTGGAAGCCTTTATTATATCTCAAAAGTTTAATTATATGTATATCAAAAGACTTGAAAGGGATTTTTATGTGTAAAATATAAAAATTAAAGAGTAAAAAAGGATAAAAAGCTAAAAACCATACTTTTCCGACCTTTTTTCTAAACAAAGTTTTTTTATTATTTTTAAAATAAAATATAAAATTTAGCCTAATAGTGTTATGCTAATACATTTTAACTTGCCGAAGGAGAAGTTATGAGTATAGAGGAATTAAAGAAAAATGCCCTTAAAAACGGCATTGAAGTTATATTTGTGCAGACCGGACAAGAGGCATTGGAAAAAGCAAAGGAGTATATAAAGCCGGGTTTGTCTATAGGGCTTGGCGGTTCTGTGTCTGTTGAAGAGATAGGCTTACTTGAGTATTTGACATCGCGCAAAGATATTACCTTATATAATCAATACGAAGATGGCATCAGCAAAGAAGAGAATACGAAAAGACGCAAAAACGGAATTACAGCCGATATATACATAACAGGTACGAATGCCATAACAAAAGAAGGGTGGCTTATAAATTATGACGGTTCGGGAAACAGAGTGGCTGCGCAAATTTTTGGCTCTGATAAGCTTTTGATAATAGCTGGAGTCAACAAAATCGTCAGCGATATACATGAGGGGTTGGACAGAATAGAGAAGATAGCAGCTGTTAAAAATGCGCAGAGACTGAACAAAAAAGCTCTTACATTCGGCAAGAGCGCAGACGCTACGGCGCAAAGCATATCAAATAAGGGTGGCATTATCCACAAAGACGTGCCCGGACGAATCAGCGTCATACTTGTAAACGAAACTCTTGGATACTGATTTTAGCGCTGTAAATGCCAAAACAGTAAGCGGTAAAATGCGCACAAAAGCAGTAAAACTAAATATCACGCAAATGCGGCAAAAAGATAATTTTAAATCCAAGATATTTATACATTTGTTATTTTATTGAAGGCAAATTGTATTATAATAAACAAAAAATGTGATAAGGTTTTTAGTTGAAAGACGATATTACTTCAAAAGAACTTGCCATAGAGTACCCGTGTGTTTGGCGCTATAAAGTCATCACTGTCGGCGATATGCAGGCTATTACAAAACGAGTTTTAAAAGATAGAGAGTATACTGTAGAGTTTAATAATCAAAAGGGCGGCTATAAAAGTTATAATTTGAAAGTTTTAGTTTTTGACAGCAAAGACAGAGAAGCTCTGTTTAGAGCATTGGAAGCAGATATTGACATAAAATTTATCTTGTAAGTAAGGAGAAAATATGGAATCAGCTAAAATTATTTTTAAAAATACTCTTAAAGAGAATAAAAAAAATCCTCAAATATTTACCATCATAAGAGAGATTAGTTTTGATTTGGGTCGCAAAAAGATAAAAGACTTAAATGAAAACGAGATAAAAGATACAATAAAAGAGCTTTTTGAACTTTTCACCGCCGTGCTCAAAGAGGAGAAATTAAGAAGTGCCAAAAGTATCTCAAGTGTTGTGGATGGATTAATGAGTGCGGCGAGCTATTATAAAAAAGAGTATCTTTTTAAAATTATCTACGAAAGAGAGCAGCTTGAAAAAGCTATTCGTGCCGAAAGCGCAGAGATACAGCAGCTCATTGCAGATACTTATGATACGATTGAAACGGCGCTGACAGAGTTTGGGGATGATGAAAAAGAGCAGGTAATCCACGGATTAAATGATGCAAAATTGCTAAATGCAGAAATGTTAGGAATCCTAAAAGAGGCTGCTGAAGGGGCATTTATCACAACTCTTGAAAAAGGCTGTGATATAGAGGATACTATAAATGAACTTAGCAAAACTTTCACATATCAAGCTATAAATGAGGGCAAATTCATAAAACAGCGGATTTTGGGCATCGCGTCTACTATCTTAGAAGCTGCATGTGATATAGCTGACAGCGATTATGCCAACGCTCATTATGTGCTGAAAGGAACAGTAAAAGGTATTAGAGAGGGCATAGCAAAGTCAGCTGAAAAATTTAAAAACAATCTTAAATTTGCGCCCGACGAGATAAAAGAATTTTTAAAAAACTCCGAAGAGAACAGACTTGGTGTTATCGATATAGAGGAGAGCTTTACTGCACTTTTGAAACAATTCCAGCTAAATAGCATAGATATTTCAGCTAAGATTTTGAGTGAGATTATCGCTGAACAAAGTACATATATTGCCAAATTAAAAAGGCTTAGCACTGAAGCGACTGAGGTTTTAAGCGAAAAGATAGAGACTTTTAAAGACGAAACTTTTAAAGAGTTTAAAGAGATAGCGGGCAAAAAATTTGAAGAGATAAAAAAAGAGACAAATAAAAAAGTAGAAGCTTTTAAGGAGGATACTGTTCCTAAAGCAAAACAGTTTGCCGATGATGCGAAAAAGCTTGGTTTGCACGCGTGGGAATCAGCTAAAAACAGAATCGATGAGGTTATTAAAAACGCTAAGAAAAAGAGAGATGAAAAGTAGTAAAAGCGTACGGTTAAATTTGTGCCTGCAATAGATACTTATAAATAGAAGTTAGTTATTGAGGGTGAAAATTAAGTTTTCATAGTGCGGTTGTCTAAGCGTTAGGCAGAGGCTTAGTTTGAAAAATCAAATAACAGAGTATATCATCGCTTGCAGTATATAGAATTACACCATTGTAAGCTGACAAAGTCAGCGTGGCAATCCATCTTCTCCATTATTATGCAACACGAAGTATTCATGTTTTAAAATGCATTTTCCTCAAAACAATCTTTACTCTTTTTCTAATTTTCTTGAAATCTTTTTTGTAGTTACTTTCTTATGCAAAGTAACCAAAGAAATTGCCCAGTGACACTATCCATATTCTATACTTTCACATTTAATAAAATCAAGGGATATTCAAACAGTTTGAATATCTTATTCTTTATTAAATGTTTGGCAGTGTCAAAGGGGAAAATAATATCTAAAGAAGATAATATTGAAGTGAAAGATTTTTGTTTTACAAATGAATAAACACTTTATGTTGTGGATTGCCGCGCCGCAAGCTCCTCGCAATGACGGAGAAAGTTGATTTCGAAGTTTTTGGGAGTTGCGGGATTAATGTTTTTGGTTTGATTTTTAATCTTTTTTATTTTTCTATGAATTTTCGCATTTCTTGCAAATATCATTTTCTATGAAAACTCTTTGCTCGTTGCAGGAGCGATGAAATGGGGATACTTGGATTGCTGCACCACATTGCTAATGCTCCAAGCTCATGACAGAGCAGTTTATTTTCATAAAAATAGGAATTCATATTTTTGATGATTGTTTTGGATTTGCACATTACTAGTAAAGTGAAGCATAAGTTCTATTGTGCAAAATGACGAAATAGAGGATTTGCACACTTTTTGCAAATATTGTTTTTGACAAAAACTCTTTATTCCCTCAGTTTAGCTTGTCGTTCGCTCATGCGAAAATAATGTATATGGGATTGGTTTTAGATTTTAATTTTTTCAACTGCTTATGATGAAAGTTTTAGTCTATTTTTATACCTTCAAGTTCAAGCAAAAACTGTTTTTTATCAACTCCTCCTGCATATCCTCTCAAACTTCCATCAGCTCCTATAACTCTATGGCATGGTATAAGTATGGATATAGGATTGTGTCCTACTGCACTGCCTGCAGCTTGAGCTGA
>JAIRKW010000136.1 GCA_031259875.1 Campylobacteraceae bacterium | reverse complement strand
GGATTTTTTTTCGGCTTTTCGAGATGGAAACACAACTTTATCAAACCATTTTTTGCAAAAGAACATTTTACACAACTTAATTTTATCAATCCGCTTTTTGGCAAAAACCATCTCAAAATAGCACACAAACTAGGACTTGATGAAAATTCATCTATTTATATCTGGGGCAAAAAGCCTTTTATTGAAGTAAGAGAATTTGCAAAACAAAAATCCATTCCGATTTTCTGCGTAGAAGATGGCTTTATAAGGTCTATCGAGCTTGGTTCAGATTTGACAAAGCCGTACTCATTGGTCGTCGACAAATACGGTATCTACTTTGATGCAACAAGCAAAAGCGAGCTGGAAGAGATATTAAGCAAAACAAATTTTAATGAAGATATGCTAAAAACCGCCGAAAAAATACGGGAGTTTTTAGTTAAAAATCATATCTCAAAATACAATATCAATAAAGATAAAGCCATAGAGATAAATACCAATAAAAAAGTTATCTTTGTTCCTGGACAAGTTGAAGACGACGCATCAGTCATTTACGGCGGCAATGGTATGTCAAATATCGAACTGCTAAGAAAAGTGCGCGAAGAAAACCCCGATAGTTTTATTATATATAAACCTCATCCTGACGTTACGGCAAAAAACCGCAAAGGAAAATTATATGAAAAAACAGTTCTTTTATACGCCGATATTATTATCAAAAACAGTTCGCCCGATAGTCTTTTTAAAGTATGTGATGAAGTTCATACGATAACATCTCTTACGGGATTTGAGGCGCTTTTGAGAGGCAAAAAGGTCATAACGTACGGTATGCCGTTTTATGCAGGCTGGGGATTAACTCAAGATAAATTGATAAACAACAGAAGAGCACGAAAATTAACACTTCAAGAGTTAATAGCCGGCACTCTTATCGCATATCCGCGCTATATCAACCCAAAAACAGACCAACTTTGCGATATAAAAACATTCTTAAAAAGTATTAATGAAGAAAAAATAAGATACAATTCCGACGGTAAAAATTTATGTAAAGGATTATCAAAGTTTGTCGTGCGAAAAACGCAAATACTGTATCGATTATTAAAAAAATGAATAATATAGGCAATTTAAATAATCAAAACATTTTACTATTGCAAGGTCCTATGGGAAATTTTTTCAAAAGGCTTGATAAGGTATTTCGAAAAAGAGGAGCAAAAACTTACAAAATAGCTTTTAATGCGGCGGATTGGTTTTTCTCCAATAAAGATAATGTTATCTCTTACAAAGGTACGCCAAAATTTTGGCAAAAGTTTATAACTAGTTTTTTTAATGAATACAAAATAGATAAGATTTTTCTCTTCGGCGACTGCAGATTCTACCAAAGAATCGCCATCAAAACAGCAAACTCTCTTGGCATAGAAGTCTTTGTATTTGAAGAAGGATACGTGAGGCCAAACTATATCACACTTGAAAAATATGGCGTCAATGACAACAGCAGACTTCCAAGACTTTCAAAATTTTACGAGCAATTGCCAATTGAAAAAACAAAAGAGGCTTTAGATATGAAAAACAGCCTCTTTCTTATGATTACAAGTGCAACAATTTACTATCTTATAGCCAATACTTTTAAATTTTTATATCCGCACTATATTCACCATAGAGATTTTTCTGCGGTAAAAGAGGCATTATATGGCATTAAAAGCTTCATGCGAAAGATATTATATACGCTTAAAGATAAACCCTGTAATAAACTTCTAAAAACCAAGCTGTCTAAAAAATATTTTTTTATACCATTGCAGGCAAATGATGACGCACAAATTAGAAAACACTCTTCGTTTAGAAATATGAGGGAGTTTATAGAAGTAGTTTTAAACTCTTTCGCGCACTGCGCCGATAAAGATTGCTTTATCGTATTTAAACACCATCCTCTTGACAGAGGCAAAGTAAATTATACAAATTTCATAAACGCATTATCTGAAGAACTTGGCATCAAAGAGCGTGTTATAACGCTTTATGAACTTTATATACCAAATGCTCTTAAAAATGCGCGCGGAACAGTTACGATAAATAGTACCGTAGGGCTGTCATCACTTTACCACGGCACACCGACTATTGTTCTTGGCAAAGCTATATATGATATAAAAGGGCTTACCTGTAAAAGGGAAACTTTAGATGATTTTTGGAAAAATCAAACTACTCCAAATAAAGATTTATTTAAAAAATTCATAAAATTTCTTATTAAAAATTCGCAAATTAACAGTAGTTTTTACGGCAAAATGGGCGATTTAGAAAAGCTTTAAAGCATAATTCCTCTTAGAGTATAGTAAAACATTGCCGACAGCAGACCGACAGCCGGCACTGTTATAAGCCATGCCGCTATAATAGTTTTTAAAGCAGAACGTTTTACAAATTCATGCTTTTTGACCGTTTTCATAGCCTTTTTTTCTATTTTAGTAGTCTTTATATCTGTTTCAGTAGCTCTTGCTATAAGCCTTTTCTCTTCATTGATTTTTGTTATCAGCTCTTTGATGAAAAGCGGGTCTATATTTTTTAACTTACCAAGACTCTCCAATTCCATCTTATAATCCTCTAATTTTTTTTGCTCAAATTTCATTTTAATTTTTTTATGGTCGGTAACTATCTCCTCTTTCAGACTGTTTCGCATAAGCCATTCACGCAAAAATCCTACGCCGAATATACCGCCTATAGCCGTATGAGTTGAACTGACAGGAAGTCCCAGCTGAGAAGCTGCGATAACAGTGATAGCCGCTGACATCGCTATACAAAAAGCTCTTACTTGGTCAAGTTCTGTTATCTCGCTGCCAACAGTTTTTATAAGTTTTGGTCCATACAAAATAAGTCCTATAGCAATCCCTGCAGCACCTAAAAACATTATCCAAAACGGTATATTTGCCTCCATTTGTCCAAGTCCGCTTTCTAAAGTCTCAGCTATAGCAGCAAGCGGTCCTATCGCGTTTGACACGTCGTTTGCACCGTGCGCAAAACTAAGCATGGCTGCGGCAAAAACAAGCGGGATATTAAAGAGCCAATTTATCGCTCTGCGGGAATTTGGCAGTCTGTCGGAAGTTTTGATGATAATCGGCTTCGTAATGAAAAATACTGCCGCAGCAATCACTAAACCTATCAAAACCGCACTTGAAAAGTTAATGCTAAAAATTGTTTTCAATCCCTTTAGGATAAGATATGTTGAAAAACAAAAAGCCATAAACGCGATAAGAATCGGTACAACCTTTTTGGCAGCAGCTTTTTTATCCTGTTTGTTTAAAACCATTTTTTTTATAATATAGAGCAGTCCAGCAGCAATAGCGCCTCCAAGAAGCGGTGAAACAACCCAGCTTGAAGCGATAATGCCAAGATTGCCCCACTGTACTATATTCCATCCTGTAGCCGCTACCCCAGCTCCTGCCACACCTCCGACTATGGCATGCGTTGTAGAAACGGGTGCGCCCACAAAAGTGGCAATATTAAGCCATACTGCACTGCCAAGAAGAGCAGCCATCATTACCCAGATAAATACTTGAGAGTCGGAAAAAAGGCCTGCATCAACAATACCTTTCTTAATAGTCGTAACAACATCTGCACCTGCAATTAATGCACCGCTAAGTTCAAATACAGCAGCTAATATAATAGCCCAAAAGAGCGATACCGCACGCGAACCGACAGCAGGTCCTAAATTGTTTGCCACATCGTTTGCACCGATATTTAAAGCCATATAACAGCCAAAAATCGAAGCCACAATAAGTATATTGCTTGAAGAGGCGCTTAAATTCCCTGTATGCATGGAAGCATATATGATAGCGAGCAATAAAAATGCGAGACTGATTAGTAATTTTGCAGCATCTTTGAAGCTGAACTTTTTCGCGTTTCTAACGTCTTTGATAGATTTTAATTCCACAAGCGAACCTTGAGTATATCTGTTTTTTTGGCTAATATATTACAATTTGGCTTCAAACTTCTTAAAAAATGTCATTTGTTTGGGTATAATTTCGCTTTTTTAAAGGATTTTTGATGCAAAAAGAGCGATTTTTACAAGACTTAAAGAGGGTTTATGAGCTTATAAAAGAACGTACGGCACATATAAACAGTCTATATTCTCTTATAGATAATGATAAGCAAAAAGAGGGTAAACTGCTTAAAAGTGCGCTTAAAATCTGCGACTTAAAACCTACAAAACAAAACAAAATTGCAATTTTATCACGCTTTATAAATCTTCGTGAAGATATGGTTGTAACAGCGCTGGAACTTGGCGGCAAAAGCAGAGACGAGATAAAAAAAGTTCTATTTGCCTTGTATGACGAAACAGCTAAATTTCACATTAAATACCATGCGGAACTTTTGGAAAAAATAGAAAAAGAACAGCTTTTAAGTCCGTTTTACAGGACACTTATCGGCGGTGTTCATGAAATAGGTATAGCTTTGACAAATTGGCAGCCAAAGTGGACAAAGCACATCATCGACACGATAAATCCAATGCTGTTAAGCGAATTTAAAAATGACAAAAACATAATCAAGTTTTTAGAAGATAATGCTTTGTTTGACGTAAATAGTGACGGTACTTTAGCAGACAGGTCATATTCTGTTCTTATAAAAGACGATAATGGCTATAAAAGTGTACCTTATGCTATAGCATTTTGTCAGGATGCAGAAAAAACGGCAAAACTTATAACAAAACTAGCAGCAAAACTTCAAACTCAAAACGACGATATATATGACGCAAAAGAAGCTTACATACTGTATCTTTTGACGCTTAAAAATGCTCTTTTGACAAAAGAAAACTCCAAACTTATAACTGCATGGCAAGATGTCGATAGAGCGTGGATGAGCATAAAAACGCCAATTCAGATAGGTCACATGCTTGAATATTATGAAGACCACTATAAAAAAGCCGTTGCGCTTGAGTGGGATATAAGACTTTGCAATCCGGACAGCCTAAACGACGGTAAAACGCAGCAGCGCATACTAAAAATGTATGAGGAACTGTTTTTAAAGGCGGGAGGAAAACAGCATATGTACGAAAAAAGTATAAAAAATGTTAAAAAATCAATGCTTTTTATCTCTCGTCCTATGCTCTACTATGCGGCACAATTTAATGGACTTTTCTCTGCGCAAGTCGTACCGAACGACGAATTTGTAAGTCAAGAGTGCGGTAAAAAGATTTTTGCATATCCAGACAATGTATTAGAGAGCATAAGAGCCAAGCCTTTTATGAAAATATCAAATGAGGTTTTTGGTATAAAATTTTTGAAAAATGAGCGGGAACTTATATTTAAAAAACCGGATATTTGGCATCAAATCTATGAAATAACAACAATAGGACATGAGTTTGGTCATATTTTATGGATGGACGAAGATACAGAAAGCACTATGAATAAAAGCGGCGTATTTAAAAATATAGAGGAGTTTAAAGCCACAACGGGCGGATTGATAGCATTTTTTAGTGATTTGGACAACATATTGCTGCCATATATCGTAAATGATATTATTAAACGCTCTATCGGACTTATAACGTGTATGAAAACAGCAGAAATAGAACCTTACTATTGTGAAGCGCTGATACATTTATCGGCTCTTTTTGAAAGCGGTGTTTTATCATTCGGCGAAAAACTTGAAATTTACACCAATACTCAAACACAGTCCAATTTAATAGATTGGTATTCCAATACCTATCTTGACTTAGCAAGACACTATTTGGCAAAAAAAGACGCAAAAGAGTTTTTAGACAAATTCGCCTTCAAAGATGATGATGTTTATATGCCTGTCGATAAGAGTATAAAACGTTTTGTGATGTATTATTGGGAGCTTTACCAAACGATAGGAAGAGATATAGATACAACCGACAGTAAAGAAAATTGGATTTAGACTACGGTTATAATTTTGCTGCGGCAAATATATATTGTTTGCCGCACAGCCGATATCTTAAGCTGATAATTTTAGCGCTCTATTGTATAAAGTTTACAAATAATATAAAAAATAGACTTGCTGCCCATAAGCATGCTGCATAAAATTTCAAATTATCAACATTTAATTTTATAGCACATGGAAAAAGGGTATATCCTTATGGTCTTCGGATATCAACAAGTATCTGCACAGACATCACTTCAAATTATGGAGGCTTTGAAGTAAAAACTCCGCCTGCTGTTAAACCAATGAGGATATTTTCGCAAATTCACATCAAAAAATGCAAAAATGCAGAGTTTTATTATATTGCTGCCGTAACAGCAATTGATAAATAGTGTACAGCGGTACAAAATTTTTATTTAATTTTAAAAATATAATAATAATTACTTTATAATCAAACTGTTTGCGCTATTATTAACGCGCTAAACGTAAAGTTTTAACTGCCCAAAAATAAGCTATTCGCATGTACAATTACCATCAAAAATAGTAAATATTTTTTAAAAATTTAAATATTATATAATTATAATACTGTTTTCTGATATAATAAGGCCATTTTTTGGGGAAGTGAGATTTGGAAATAACATTAGAGTTGATAATATATCTATTATCTTTGGGGTTAATAGTAGGTTTTATGGCAGGACTTTTAGGGATTGGAGGAGGAGGCATAATGGTGCCTGTGCTCTCAATGATATTTATCCGCGAAGGGATAGATGTCAATGAAGCTGTTCCATTGGCACTCGGCACATCCATGACTTCTATAGTTGCAACTTCATTTTCCAGCATGAGAGCGCACAGAGCTAAAAATAATGTTATTTGGACAGCATTTAAACCAATGGCGTTTGGTGTAATATTTGGAGTTTTAGTCGGAACTTTTATAGCTTCTGTCGTAAATTCTTTAGCTCTTTCTATATTTTTTAGTATATTTATGGCATATGTATCCATACAGCTATTTTTAGACAAAAAACCAAAACCATCAAGACAGCTTTTCTCCAAGCCTTGTCTTTTTGGTGCAGGCGGAGGCATAGGAACGATATCGGCGCTTGTATCTATAGGAGGAGGCTCTTTGACAGTACCTTTTTTGATTTGGCAGAATATAGACGGTAAAAAAGCTATCGGAACTTCCGCAGCGCTCGGATTTCCACTGTCTGCTGCAGGCACTGTCGGATATATGTTGATAAATGGAATCGATAATATGAATTTCGAGAATTTGACTTTAGGATATGTTTACCTGCCTGCTGTCTTTTTTATCTCGTGTGCCAGTTTTTTTACCGCAAAGCTTGGGGCTAAATATACGCAAAAACTTCCTATTCCTGTACTAAAAAAGATTTTGGGTGCTTTAAATATGATACTTTGCATAAAAATGCTCATATCAGTTGTATCTGAATTTTGATTTGAAATTAAAAACATTTAAAGGGGTGAAAAATGTTTTGGAACTTTATAAAAACAAACAGTATAAAAGTATATAGCCCTATGGCTATTTTTGTTGCTGCATTTATTATGCTTGGCGCAGGAAATCATCAGTATGCCGATTTGGAATCTGAAAAATCAGTCAAACAAAACAAACACTTAAATATAGAAGATTTTAAAAGTGTACTTTACAGCACCGAAAAAACAAGCTTGTTCATGCAAGAAGAGATGCTTAAAATCCCAAAAAGCTATCCTATATTCATCAGCTATGATACATTGAATGCAAAAAATACACCGCAAATGGCAGCAAAAGCACAGAATATTTACAGTAGTTTTGATAATTTTATAGATTACAACTTGTATATCAGTGTTGGCATATATATAATTACACTCTGTTCTTTTACTCTATTCACTATTATTGCAAATAATTCATACCGCCGTTTTAAAATAAAAAGAGAGTATGAAAAAATACTTTTTTCCAGGATGAATGAGACGGGAGAGCTAATGTCTATCGTTAATCACCAAATTAAACAGCCCATCAATACATTATTACTGATTACCAGCAGTATTATGGACAGGCTTTCAAAAAAAGAATCTTTGGATACAGATGATTTGATAGAGAAACTGAAACTCTCTAAAAATAATATATTATTGATAAATAAAACCATAGATACATTTCGAAACTTTTATAAATTGGACAGTATGATTACAGAATTTGAATTAAAAAGCTGCATTGAAAACATTTTATATATAACTCGCAGCGAACTTATACTCAGCAACATTACCATACAAATGGACACTTCCAATATAGAAAAGTTAAAAATCCGCTCTGTAGAAAACTTTATACAGCAAATACTTTTAGTGCTTATACAAAATGCCAAAGAAGCAATTGTGCCGCTTGAAGTGATAAAGCAGCTGCCAAGACGCAAAATAGAGATAAGCTTCGCAGCCGATAACAAATTTGCACATATATTTGTGTCGGATTTCGGCGAGGGCATCAATGAGGATATGAAAAAGATACTTTTTACAAAACTTAAAAGTTCTGCAAAAAGCAAGGAGGGAGGAATTGGTCTGTTTTTTTCAAAGAAATTGGCCA
>JAIRKW010000056.1 GCA_031259875.1 Campylobacteraceae bacterium | reverse complement strand
GGCAAAGGCGTTATATCTGTTACTGCAAATCTGCTTCCGGACAAAATATCAGAACTTACACATAAAGCTTTGGAGTCAGACTACCTTGGCGCAAAGGCGATAAACGATGAACTCTATGCAATAAATAAAGCGCTGTTTTGCGAAAGCAATCCTATACCGATAAAAGCGGCTATGTATATCGCGGGATTATTGGATAGTTTGGAGTATCGTCTGCCGCTTGTACCGCCAAACGATGAACATTTTAAATTTATAGAGCAGACTATGAAAAAATACACTATAAGAGGTTTAGAATGAGAGGAAAAACATTAGTCATAAGCGGCGGCACAAGAGGCATAGGCAAAGCTATTGTTGATGAATTTGCTGCCGAAGGCGTAAACATAGCGTTTACATACAATTCAAACGAAGAATTGGCTAAAGCGCAGGTAGCTGAGCTTGAAACCAAATACAATATCAAAGCAAGAGCTTATCCGTTTAATATTTTAGAGCCAGAAAAATATAAAGAATTATTTTTAAAGATAGATAATGATTTCGACAAAATAGACTTTTTTATCTCAAGCGCGATAATTTCCGGACGCGCTGTTGCGGGCGGATACACAAAATTTATGAAATTAAAACCAAAAGGGATTAATAATATCTTCACAGCTACCGTAAATGCTTTTGTTGTCGGTGCACAGGAAGCTGCCAAAAGAATGGAAAAAACGGGTGGCGGCAGTATCATCTCTATTTCTTCTACCGGCAATCTTACATACATAGATAATTACGCAGGACATGGCACTTGTAAAGCTGCGGTCGAAGCTATGGTACGCTATGCGGCAACGGAACTTGGCGAAAAAGATATCAGAGTAAATGCAGTAAGCGGCGGACCTATAGATACGGACGCTTTAAAAGCTTTTGTAAATTACGAAGAGGTGCGCGACGAAACAGCAAAACGCTCGCCTCTGGGACGCATGGGACAACCTAAAGATATGGCCGGAGCATGTCTGTTCTTATGTTCCGACAAAGCTTCATGGGTAACAGGACATACATTTATCATAGATGGAGGAACGACTTTTAAATGAGTCTAAACCTCCCAAATATTCTTGCATTTCTAAGAATACTAATAGCACCCGTAATGTTTTGGCTCTTAATAGACAGAAACAATACGTTATTTGATGGAATTCACGGTTCATGGATAAATTTTTTAACTGCTTTTTTATTTGTACTTGCGGCAGTTACGGATTTTTTTGACGGTTATATCGCCAGAGCATGGAATCAAAAAACAACTCTTGGCAGCATACTTGACCCATTGGCAGATAAAATGCTTACTTTAGCGGCATTTCTAGGACTTATGTTGCTTGGACGCGCTAATGCGTGGATTATCTACCTTATACTGCTGCGTGAATTTTTTATAACTGGTCTTCGTGTAGCAGCAGCATCCGAAGGCAAAGAGATAGCCGCCTCAATGTCTGGTAAAGTCAAAACCGTATTTCAATTGATTGCGATAGGATTTTTGATAATGGATTGGCGTCCGCTCGGCGATATGCTTCTTTGGATAGCTCTTGCGCTGACGTTGTATTCTGGTTTTATATACACACTTAATTACACAAAAAGTATTAAAAAATGAGCGGAATCATCTATGCCATCATAGCATTATCATTTTTGATATTTTTTCATGAATTCGGACATTTTACAGCCGCACGCATATTTAAAGTAAAAGTCGAAGTTTTCAGTATAGGATTCGGGAGGAAGCTTTTTAAAAAAGTTTGGGGCGGCACAGAGTATTGTCTAAGCGCTATTCCGCTTGGCGGGTATGTGCAGATGAAAGGACAAAATGACTTAGACCCAAATGAGAGAAGCAGCGATTTTGACAGTTACAATACAAAAGCTCCATGGGAAAGAGTAATCATACTTTTTGCAGGTCCTTTTGCAAATTTCATATTAGCATTTCTTATTTATATTTGGATTGCTATGCTTATCTCGCCATTAGCCCCGCAAATCGGCGGTTTTTCGGAAAATTCGGCAGCTTATGAAGCAGGACTTCAAATAAACGATACGATAAAGACCATTAACGGCGCAGAGATAAACATCTGGCAGGATATTAGAGAAGTTATCAATAAAAATTCAGGCGAATTAAACTTAACAATTTTAAGAAATAATGAACTTTTAAGTTTCAAACTCACTCCGACAATAATCGATGAAAAAAATATATTTCAAGAGGATATAAAAGTAAAACTCGCAGGCATAAGCCCCTCAGAAGCAAGACTTGATGGATACTACAGAGGCTTAAATGGCATTAAATATGCTTGGGATGAGTTTGTGTTCGCCTCAACACTTACGGTTAAAAGTCTTGAAAAACTGATATTTGGCGATGTTTCACCAAAACAGCTTGGCGGCATTATTGCTATAGTTGATATCGGTTCTACTGCTGCGAAAACAGGACTTGCGGCGTTTTTGATGATTGTAGCTGTCATTTCGGTCAATCTTGGCATACTAAATCTCCTGCCAATCCCGGCACTTGACGGCGGACATATCATGTTTAACCTTTATGAGATGATATTCAGACGCACGCCGAATGAGAAAGTTTTTTATTATATGACGATAGCAGGCTGGATATTTTTACTCTCACTCATATTTTTTACTATTTACAACGACATAACAAGACTGCTGACCGGAAACTAAATGGATTATTGCTCAAGACTGCTTCACATAATGCAACGTATAGAAAATGCCAAACAAAACTCCGGCCTCAAAGAAGATATAAAACTCATAGCCGTCAGCAAAACGGTAACTTCCGCCGAAGTTACCGAACTTTACAAAGCAGGCTGTACAGCATTTGGCGAAAATAGAGTGCAATCCTTAAAAGAAAAACGAGAAGAGTTATCTGTATTGCCCATAGAGTGGCACTTTATAGGACGTCTTCAGACAAATAAGATAAATCAGCTTATAGCCTTGCGTCCTGCCCTTATACATTCGTGCGATAATTTAAAATTGGCCTTAGAGATAAACAAACGCTTAAAAACGCTGGGTCAAACGCTTGATGCGCTTTTGCAGATAAACAGCGCAAAAGAGGCAACAAAAGCAGGTGTTGAGCCTGAAAATGCAATGGAAGTTTATGAAGAGATTATACACACTTGTCAACATCTCAAACTAAAAGGCGTTATGAGTATAGGAGCGCACACCGATGATATCGGCGCGATACAAAAGAGTTTTGAAGTCACAAGGAAGATTTACGAACTTACCCTGCCCTTCGGTGCAAAATACTGTTCTATGGGAATGAGCGGCGACTTTGAACTTGCAATAAAATGCGGCGCAAACATCGTACGGCTTGGAAGTATTTTATTTAAATAATTTCACTTAATTATAAAACATATTACCAAGTTTAGCTGACAGTAAAATAGTACGTCAAATCTCTATGACCTTGCAATAAAAGTGTAACTATACTTTCAATTCCAAATCAAAATCATAAGTTTTTGTTTTCAAAATGATAAAATAGAATTTTTTGAAAATTTTTATGGATTGCCACACCGATTTCATAGACTCACAATGAAGAAGCAGAGATGATGTTATGTTTTGAGCTATCAGTTTGCAATAACAAAAAAAGATAGATTGTCACATTGTGCTTCGCACTCCCTAAAACGACAGAATGAAGTATTTTTGACTTAGGTCTAAAAAAATGAAAGGTTTACGCCTATATTAAATTGCTGCGCTGCGCTTTACGCTCCTCGCAATAACAGAACTAACAAAATTGCAAACACAGAGCAATAAGTCTGAAGTTTTTTTGGATTGCTATGCTGCTATGCTTCTTGCAATGACAAAAAAATGAAACACTCTTTTCTTTTTACAAGTTTTTTGTTGTTGTAAATCAAAATGAGACAATTCATCCTATTCTGAATATTTTTTCAAATTGCCGCACAATACTTGCAATGGCAAAGAGAAATAGATTGCCCAGTTTTATCTAACTTCATTGCAATAACGAACTGCATTTTCTTTTATATTCCAATATTATTGAAAAGCTTTTGTTGGTATAGTGCACAGGATTGAAATAATAATTTCATTCTGTCGCTGCAAAGAGCGTTAACAACATAAAGCACAATCACCTCTCCTTTTTTAGTCATTGCAAGAAATGCGGCAATATGTAGAGTTGCTAGAAACGAAACTATTTTAGTTTTATTCGAAAAAACAAAAAACTTGCGGTTTTAAATTAAAAACTTAAAATATTGAATGTTTTGTATTGCCTGATTGCTGGCTTTGCTTGCAATACTCATATCCTTTGATGACAAACATGCAGTAAGCTTGAAAGACAAACTATTTTTTCGTAATTGCAAAAAAATAAATTACTTTGTTTGCAATAAGCTCACAGTTTTGAAATTTATATTATTGAATGGGGATTGGCACGCTATCGCATTAGCTCGCAATAAAAGATTAATATGACTTACAGAAACACAAAAAGAGCAGAATTGTTGATGAAGCCTATGTCATTGCCTGAGTATATAAATAAAATAGAAAGCCGACAAGAAAGCAAAAGTCTTCTTGTCAGCAACTAAGGAGCAATATAAATTTAGCGCAATAAACAAAAATAGCTACAAATAAGATATTTTGTCATCACACAACCGCCAATTATCTCTACACCATCAAGACCAAAAATACGGCTAATTTTTCCAAAAACCGCATTTTATGCAAAGATAAATAAAAATAACCTACAACATTAAACTTACTCAAATAACATATAAAGTTTAAAATCTACGACTCGTCTGTGCGCAAATTATCAAATTTGCGCACAGCATTCAAATCATTAAAAATCCGCATTGAAGCCCAAAGAAACCCGTCTGCCCTCTATAAATTTTTCATGAGTATCATATGTTATCTCTTTGTCAAATATATTATAGATGCCTGCTGTAACTTTCAAGTCCTCTTTGAGTTTATATACGGCTCCCACATCAATAAAATAATACCCTTTATTTTTAACAGACTCACTGGTTTCAGGGTATTTGCTCTTATAATTATATTGTCCCCATAAACCAAATTTACTTGTAGGTCTATAATCAACATTTGCATTTAGCATATGCTTGGGGATATTATTTAAAGGAGCTCCAGCATTTGCTCCACTTTTTTGCTCTGTTTTTGTATGTGTATACGTATAACCAACTGCGAGATTTGACGAAATATCATAGTTAAGCGTAAGCTCAAGTCCCTCTATGATAGCTTTGTCCACATTCTCATATGTCCTAATGCTGCGATACATAGTTCCTTGATAGTTGCAGCTCATAGGTGCTGGACTTGGAATACTGCAAATCGTCACAGTTGTGATTTTGTCTTTAAAATCAGTATGATAAGCTGTTAAGCTGGCGTCAACTCCTGCGTCTTTATTGGTATATGCCGCAGAGAGTTCATAACTTATGCTTGTCTCAGGCTTTACGTCGGGATTTCCCATCATCATAACAGTATTATCTGGCTGATTACCACCGGAGACGCCGCCAAAATCATCAGCCGCCTGCCTTAATGTCGGCGCTTTATAACCGCTGGCTACGCCGCCTTTAAATGTAAAATCACCAAGACCGCTGTAGACAACATAAAGGCGTGGATTGATATGTGTCCCGAAATTTTCGTCTTCATTCCATCTAAGTCCGCCCGTTAATGCCAAATCGTCCAATATACTCCACTCATCCTCTGCAAAAAGCGCATAGGAGTATCTTTTCATAGTAACCGGCGGATTACCCGGCATCGCATTTGTAGCGCGGTCGTCAAGTTTTTCGTTTTTGTATTGAATACCTGCCGTCAAAGCGTTACTTTCAAAAAAATAAGTGCCTTGCGTATTTGCCGTCAGGACATAATAATCTATACCATTACCTCTTGTTGGATTTTTCAAAGAAGTATCTTGAATGTAAGTATTTAAGATAAAATCCTCCAACTTCAAATCATGCCCTGCCGATACACCCTGTCTAACAGCCAAACCGTTTACGCGGTTAGAGCCGCCTGTTGTTCTGCCGGGATTGTTCGGGTCAGGAGCTGTCGCTGCATACGATATACCTTCCGTCTCCTTTTTTATCTGTTTGGAGTAGTCATAATTTGCCCACAAACTGTTTTCATCATTGATAGATAAAATCAGCTTTGTTCCGAATTTTCTGACTTTAAATTCGGGAGCAGGCGAAGTGCTCTTATCACCGCACTCTGTGCCATTTATATTGGCATTAGGACAATAGCTCTCGTCCTGCTGTAAAACAGAACCGTAAGTCTGCAAAGACAATATGTCTTTTATAATGGGACCTGCGATATTGATACTGCCTTGATAACCGTCTTCAGTAATGTCATTGATGGATTTTGTATATTCGCCTTTGAAACTACCGCTCCACTCTTGCGGAGTTTTTTTAGTGATGATATTGATAACGCCACCCATTGCTTCAGAGCCATACAGTGACGACATAGGACCTCGCACAACTTCAATGCGTTCTATCATGGACACAGGAGGCAGTGAATTCGTAGCAACACCACCGGCCATAGCATTGGGACTATGAGCCTCATTGCCGGACATCGGTTTTCCGTCGATAAGGTAGAGCGTATAAGAGCTGCCCATACCTCGAATAGATATATCCTTAAAAACGCTTCCGCCCTCTATAGAGATACCCGGAACATTTTTTAAAATATCGGTCAAATCATTAAAAGATTTGTTCTCCAACTCCTCTTTTGTGATGACAAACATACTTGCCGGCGCATCGGCTATGTTTTGCTCATAACCTGTCGCGCTGATAACTTTTATCGCCTCTAATTCCGCGGTACCGTTATCAGAAGCAGTTAATAGCGACCCCCCCCCGCAACTCAATGCAATAGAAATGGCACAAACACTTCTTTTCATCTTTTTCTCCCACAACTTTTGATTTAGCAACAATAACAATATTAATAACTATTATTGTATTAAGGTGTTATGGTATCCAAAGTAATATAAAGACAATCTTAGATATATTAGAAATCATTATCAAATAAATACAAATATCATGTTGCATATTGTTTACAAAATACCATATTTTTGGGATTTTTTTGATGTATAATGCGTTTTCCAAAATCAATATTTTTTTAAGGTAAAAAAATGTACAATCCATTTTCTGATATCAAATATCATTACATACATGAAACAAAAGGGGTTTTTCTTGCTTAGAATATTCAAAAAAAGCTGGTGGTTTAACATCCATATGATACTTGGACTTTTGCTTGGTATCACTATTATGATAGTTGGCGTAACGGGAGCTTTACTCTCATATAGACCAGAAATAATGGCTCTTATAAACTCTGATAGTTTATATGTGAAAAAATCAGCTGATACACCGCTTAGTCTTGCCCAAATTGTAAAAAAAATCTCAGAGCAAAAATCAAACGTCTCAATCAGTTCACTTACGGTATACAGTGACGAAACAAGGTCTGTAACAGCAGGCACTATGGGCGGAGGACACGGACGCGGCGGTATTTATGTTGATCCATATACAGGTAAAATACTTCCTGATATGAAAGGCGGCGAATTTTTTAATGTTGTAATCAGTCTGCATAGATGGATGACCTTTCAAGGCATGAACGCAACAGGCAAACAAGTGGTAGCGATATCTACCATAGCTATTATAATTTTATCCATAAGCGGACTTTGGCTGTATCTGCCGCCTATGAGGAGAAATTTTTTAAAAAGTATGGCGATAAATTTTAAAAGAGGCTGGTTTGCGCTTTTATACAAACTACATATTGTTATTGGTATCTATACCTTAATATTTGTTTTGATAATGTGCCTTACAGGACTTTACTGGAGTTACGGCTGGTACAGGACAATGTTATATAAAATAGCCGGAGTGGAACAGCCTGTGCGCATGCAAATGCAGCAACGCCAACAGCCAAGAGTAGATAAAGTTGATGACATTAGCTATCTGGATACGATTTATACAGTATTCAATGATAAGATTGGTGAAGAGTACACAAGCTTAACTCTTAGCACAGTTGGACAAAACGGCACATATTCAGTCTCATACCAAAACATCGAAGGCGATATGAACAGAGCGCAAGTGAACATAGAAAAAAATGAGATTATAATCAACAATAGAACCGCCAATAGAACATTGGGTGAAAAATTTATGTCCAGTATTTATCCTTTGCACAGCGGATACTTTTTCGGAGAGATAGGTAAGTTTATATGGTGCATATCATCAGCTGCCATGGCACTATTTATGATAAGCGGTTTTGTTATGTTTTATAAAAGGATAAAAGCGCGATATCGTTTCGGAAAATAGCCTAACGGCACAAAATACCGAAGCGCTTGTTGCACTGATAAAAAGCAGGCGAAGCCTAAAAAGTTTTCGCCTGCTTAAAATACTCGCCTTTTCAAGTTTACACTGTGGGGATAAAATAGATAAGCAGCCGCTTTTGCCTCACATCACAAAATGGAAAAAATGCATAATTATACACAATAACTAAAAAAGTTTTTAAAAACAAAAATATTTAATAAAACTCACAAATATTATCACGACAACAAAGGCAATATATTTAGTCTATTTTACTTTCAAAAAAATCGATTAATTCTTGGCAAGATACATACAGCAAGCAAAAAATTAACATAAATATATTTATACTATTTTTATAATATTGTCATTAATGACACACAGTGGCTATTTCCAGCCCATATCTTCTTAACATCTCTACATCTTGTTTAGGGTCTCCGCCGCAAGCGTTCAAGTAGCCTCCTATGATTACAGCATCTATGCCTGCATCAAAAATCTCTTTTTGCTCCAAACCAAAAACCGCTTCTCTGCCGCCTGCCATCATAAGCCTCGTATCAGGCAGATACCTCTTGGCAAGTCTTATACACTCTAACGCTTCGTTTCTGTCCATAACGCCTTCTTGTATCGGCAAAGCGGGATTTGGAATATAAAAATTTACAGGTGAAGTAAAAGGCTTTAGCGAACTTACAGCCTTATAAAACTCTTCCCGCTCTTCCCAGCTCTCGCCTATACCCATAATACCTCCGACACACAGCATAAGTCCAACACTTGCAGCATTTTCGCATGTCTCATATCTTTCATCCCAAGTGTGTGTAGTACAGACTTGCTGGAAAAAACTTTTTGAAGTTTCAAGGTTGTGATTATAGCTGTCAACACCTGCATTTTTAAGCTCTTGCAAAGACTCTTTATCCGCGCTTCCACAGCATGCTATCAAATGAAAATCAAACTTCTCTTTCACGGCTTTAGCAGCACGGCTTATATATTCTGTTTTTTGTGAAGTCAAACTTCTGCCTGCTGTTACCAGACAAAATCCAAGCGCACCCGCATCGGCAAAATATTCAGCTTCTTGCATTATAGTTTCGAGCGGTTTTTCTTTGTAAATTTCAACGCCGGTTTTATACTTATAACTCTGCGTACAGTATGCGCAATCCTCCTTGCACCCGCCGTTGCTTACATTGCATATAGAACACAAAAATATCTCTCTCATCAAATCCACCCTTTTTTCTTAAAAACCAAAATCGGCGTCACAGCTGAAAGTATCATCAACGCAATAGAGAGCGCATAGCCGTAATGCCAGTTAAGTTCGGGCATTATTTTGAAGTTCATACCATAAATGCTCGCTATCAAAGTCGGCGGCAAAAAGATAACATTGACGATAGTAAATATCTTGATGACTTTATTTTGTTCAATAGACAAAGTGCCCAAAAATATATTTTGCAGATAATCCAATCTTTCAAAATTAAAATCCGTATGTTCAATGAGCGAACGAACGTCTTTTAACATTATAGTTATCTCGTTTTTTAAAGATTCGGGAAATTTGGAAGATTTCAAAAGTGAAGTTAAGATACGCTGTTTATCTGTTACGTTTTCGCGTATCTTCATATTCAAGTCCTCAAATACGGAGATTTTCTCCAATATCTCCTCGTCTCCTTCATTCACCGTATCAGCAAATACCTGCCGCCTGACTTTTGTTATCTCGCGTGCCAATCCCTCTATAGTATCAGCATCGGCGTCAATTCTGATGTCTATTATCTTTGTAAAAATATCAAATCCGTCTTTTAACTCTTTGTGTGCGATAAAAAGTTTACCCGTAAACTCGTCAAAACTTTTCAATGTTTTATAGCGGATAGATATCAAAAGTTTATCTTGCAGTATAAAAGAAACTGTCTCGTTGTAGGGATTTTCGTCGTTATTGACAAGAAAATAGCTGTTTATCTCTATCCGCTCGCCCTCTTCCCAATATCTTGAGCTTATCTCTATCTCTTCGCTCTCTTGCTTTGTCGGAAATTTCATATTGAAAAGCTTTTCTACGGTGCGAATCTCACTTAGAGTCGGAGTCAGCATATCTATCCAAATGATATTTTGCAATTTTACGTCATTTTTTAATATACTAATATCATTTATAACATCCAGACGTTTTCCGCCTTTTAGATAATATCTAATCATGCGCGTACTCCTTTTTTAAAATAGAGCAAAATTATAATTCTTTTATACTAAATTTTTAGCATGTTTTGTACCGACAAGTAAAATTACCGCGCCCACAAATGATGATAATGCCATAATAAATATCAGCGGAAAAAGAGTGCCGTCATCAAAAAAACTCACCAAAAATCCTGCTGCCGCACCCACGCTATACTGTAAAACACCAAGCAGTGCATTTGCTGAAGCGCTTGTCTTTGGAAAATACTCCAAAACGATTGAGATAGCATTGCCGAAAATAAATCCCAGCATTCCTGTAAACAACGCTATTAACGGCGCTATGATAAATACATTTTCACTTTCGTGTAAAATCATCAAAACAGCCGCTATAATCACCTGCGTTTTTATACCAAACTTCAAAAGTTTCAAAGAAGAAAATCTTCTTACGATTTTCGCGTTTATCTTGGATGTTATTATGATGACCGACACATTCATAGAAAAACAGACCACAAACATAAGCTTTGAAAGACCAAAATAGTTTATGTATACAATCGACGCCGAAGCAAGTAAAGCATAAAGTCCTGAACTGCTTATGACAAGCGCTGTCATGATTATCATTGGTTTTGGACTCGTTAAAACCTCAATGTAGTTTTTTATCGGAGTAACTCTTCTTTTATCTGTGATATTTTGGGTTTGAAAATGCTTCCTGTAAAAAAAGAGCGCCAAAAACGAGTAGATGGCTAAAACTACAAATATAGCCTCCCATCGCCCAAACAGTGAAACGATAATAAAACCAATGCTTGGAGCAGCAAGCGGGGCAAGGATGGTAACAGAGCCTATCATTGAAAAAATACGAGCGCTTTCATTGCCGCTGAATACATCCCTTACGATAGCAGCTACATTCACAGTTGCCACCCCGCCGCCGACAGCTTGAACAAATCTCAAAATCCACAACATATATATGTCGTTTACGAAAATGATACAGATACTGCTAAGGCAAAAAAGTCCAAGTCCGATTATCACTATCGGTCTTCTGCCATAAGCATCGGATATAGGACCTCCGAAAAGCTGTCCTACAGCAAGCCCGAAAAAGAATATACTGATACTCATAGCAACCTGCGGTTCAGGGACATTTAAGGATTTGCTCATGATATTTATAGCAGGCAGATACATATCAATAGCCAAAGGCGTAATAGCTGAAAGTGCGGCGAGGATAAATACTAATTGCCTTTCTGTTAGTGTTTTCATTTTTTATGTCTTTAATTTATAATTTTTGGAAATTTTTACGGTTTAAACTATTTTTTGTAAGCAAAAGATGTTATAAGCAAAAAAATAACCATACACTGCAATACGATTAAAATATAATGTAAAAAATATACCTGCACTATTTTATCCAAAATTCCGCCAAATTCTGCTGCCTTATAATAAATAAATGCGCCGCCGAGCCCTAAAAGATAACCTATCTGCTTTGATATGTCAAGCAAAGAATACTGCTTTGTATTTTCCAACAAAATCGTCTCGACTCTCACTACATAATTACCAAATAAAAATGTGATTTGATAACAAATGTAGATAATCAAAGCCGAAAGCAAGGATTTACCCAAAATCAAAAATGTCAAAATAATACCAAGAGTGACTGCCTCAACCACAAAAAGTACTGCGAAAAGCGCGTATTGATTCATCAGTTTTTTATACTGCGAAGCGATTATCATCGTGCCCAAAGCCAGCAGTATGCCTCCAAGCGAATAGATTGAGGGTTCAAGCGGTTCGTAAATGATAAAAATACTCCCGCTTGAAAACCCAAAAAACATAGAGCTAAAAAGCCTGTAAAAAAAGTAATTTTTAAACCGCATTAAAAACCGTTTCTAAAACCAACATAAAAACTTCTGCCCAAAGTTCCGTAACCATCTACCTCTTGATAGTATCTGTCAAATATATTGTGCACTCTAAGATATATGCTTAAATGTTTATTAAAATCATAATTAGCACTGTAATCAGCCAAAAAATATTTTCCAGTCTGAACACCGTTAGTATCGTACCTTGAACCCGTATAAGAGCCTTTTAGGTTCATGTGCAAAGAGTTGCTTGCAAACCATGACAAAGAGCCTGTGAATTTATTTTGCGGTCGTCTTGCCAAACGATTGCTATCAGCATCTTTGGCATCAAGATATGTATATGACACTTCACCCAAAAACAACTCAAAAAAGTTTTGTCTCAAACTTGCCTCAATGCCTTTATACGAGCTTTTGCCATTGATATTATAATAATAATCCAAAGGCCAAGCTCCGCCGTAATTAATAGCGTCTTTTATCTGCTGGTCAAAATATGTAAGCGCAAAATTTTGATTTCCGACCGAAAGTTCGTATCCACTTGACTCTTCGGCTTTAAGCTTATCGGTTGCACCGTAATTTTGCTGATAGAGATTTGGAGCTAAAAAGCCCGTTTTATATGAAGCCGATACAAAAAAATCTTTATAAAAATTATATTTTGCGCCGATTTTGAAAGTCAGTTTATCTTTAAACGTATCCCTTATATCAAACCTTAAAGACTGTGAAACTATAAAATCGCCCAATTTATTTGAGTTTACAGCAAAAATATACTTATCATCTTGACTATCATTTTGAAACTTTTCACCTGCTGAAAGTTTCACCTCATCTTTCAGATAACCAAAACCAGCTAAAAACGAACTGTCATCTATATAGCTTAACTCATCACTTATATAAGCTTCATAAGTTTTGCCGATATATCCATTATAAAAAGAGCGCTTAAAACTGCTGTGATTTACTTTTATATCTATTTTGTGTTTTTCATATGAACCTATATAGCCAAGCGAATATAAAGATGTGCGGATGGTATTGAAGTATTCATAAAAACCATCATAATCATTCGCGTCCACTCCTGCACCGCCGTCAAAGTGATTTTTAGCTTTGGCGTTTCGCATGAAAAACTCTAATCTATCTTGATGACTTATATTAACCCCGCCTTTTAAATGCAAGATGGTATTTGAAAAGCCATCCTTTTCCCAGCCCAAATCCCGCTTTGCATATCCGCTTTCGCCTCTTCTCGGGGCAGCTGCGGAAATACCGTTTGTCTGCATGGAAAGAAGTGATAAAGATATGTCAAACAGTTCATTGGCATAACCAAAAGAGCCTGCATATTTTTGCCAACTGTTTGAGCCAAATTCCGCTGATACATCACTGTCAAAACCTTGCTTTTTTCTTTTGGTTATGATATTTATAACTCCGCCGCTTGCATCACTGCCCCAAACTCCGCTTTGAGCACCTTTTGCTATCTCTATTCTGTCTATGTCGTACAAATCTATAAGCTCTATCTGCGCACCGCTTAGTCCGCTTACGTCATTTACCCTCACGCCGTCTATCAAAACAAGCGTATGTTTGGCATCAAACCCTCTTAAATATAAAGAGCCGCTCTGCCCATAACCGCCGTTGACAGCAGACGATACGCCTGCGGCAGAATTCAAAGCTTCGATAATACTCCCAAAACCTTTCAACTCTATCTCATCGCTTGTTATGACGTCTATGGAATCAACAGTATGTGATTTTTGTTTTAGCGTACGCGAAGAACTCTGTTCGTAAGATTTTTTTCTATTAATATCAGCTATGACTTGTATAGTATCAAGCTCCTCCTCTTTTTCGTCTGCAAAATTTTGACTTACGCTGTAATCTTTTGCCTCAAAACTGATATTTTCAGCCTCAAGACTAACGCCTGCACTGCAAACCAAAATCGCCGCAAGGGAAAAATATTTTTTCCTAAATCCTCTAAATAGTTTCAAATTATCTCCTTTAAGTAACAATATCACGGTTATTTTACAAATTTAAAACTTAAATAAAATGCACATTATAAAAAGATAT
>JAIRKW010000050.1 GCA_031259875.1 Campylobacteraceae bacterium | reverse complement strand
TATACTCCTGATAGTTTTATCTTTTAAATCAAAAAATTTCACAATTATACTATAAGAATTTATTGTTTATAGCATTTAATTTTATTTTTTATTTAAGGTGGGATTTGGGTAGGAGGAGGCGTGGTGTTGTCGGCATGGTTTAAAAATTATCGCTATATAAAAATTATGCCGGCAGTATTGTTGATTATACTCGCTTAATATTTTGGTGTTAGTCTGGCAAATAGAAAAATTTTGCGTATAAATAAAACGTTTTAACTAAAAAAGCTACTTTTTAAACAAATTTTTGTTTTCAGGATTATTTAAAAATGCCTCTAAAGAGCGTTTTGATTTATCGTTTTTTGACTCTGCTTTTTTTGTCGGCTCTTTGCTTGGTACGGTATCTACGGACATATTCAAAAAAAGCGGCGTATTGTCTACAGATAGATGCAATATCGCTCCTATAGGCATACTGACGATTGAGCCTATATTGCTTTCTCCAAAACCAGCCTCAAATGTAAAAATACCGTCTTCTATCTTTGCGGAAGATAATGTATATCCTTCAAGTGCAAAAAGAGTAGCAGGCTGAAACCGTTTTGTGATGGTTTCGGGCAGAGGTGGATTAAAACTAACTCTTTTGATATTTGCTAAAACAGAAAACGGTATCTCTTTTCTGAAAAGCAGTGAAAGTATTTTTAAAAGTGCGTTGTGTGCGATTTCCACAAACTCTTTCTCTTCCAAAAAATCATGCAGCTCCATCATAACTCCTTAAATTCATCCACCATTTTTTTAACTTCATCAAGACCTATACGCCAAAATTTCTCATCTTCAATATCAAAGCCAAAAGCAGCCACCATCTCTTTGGGGCTTTTGCTGCCGCCTAGGGCTAAGAATTCTATATATTTTTGCGTAAAATCTGTTGTTTTTCCGCTTTTGTATAGTCCGAATAGTGCCAAAACCAGCAGTTGTGCATACGCATATGCATAGCAGTAAAACGGCGCATGAATAAAGTGTGAGATATAACTCCACCAAATTTTATAATTTGGTGTGAGTTTGACGCTATGTCCAAACATTTTTGAGCTTTGACTTAACCATAACTGATTGAACTCTTTGAGGCTTAACTCATCATCTTTTGCATGTACTGCCCGCTCAAATGTAGTAAAGTTTATCTGTCGGTATAAAGTAGCAAAAATATCCTCTATTTTTGATGATAATATCGCTCTTTTTGTTTTTAAATCCGCGTTTTTTTTCATTTCATCAAATACTAACATTTCGCAAAATACAGAGGCGGTTTCAGCTGTGGTAAGCGGTGTGTCACTTGAGAGATAACCAACCTTGCGTGACAAATATTGATGTATGGCGTGTCCCATTTCGTGTGCCAGCGTAAATAAATCACGTCTTTGATTTGTGTAGTTTAAAAGCAGATACGGATGCGTATCAACAGTAGCAGGATGCGAAAAAGCACCTCCGCTCTTTTTTGATTTAGGATAAACATCTATCCATCCTTCATTAAAGGCTTTTTGAGCTATTTCATAAAAAGTTGTTGAGAAATTTTTGAGTGTCTTGAGGACTATTGTGCGTGATTTTTCATAGCTAAAAGGCGTATCATCTTTCTCAAGCGGCGCATATCTGTCGTAATCATAAAGTGTTTCGAATCCTAAAAGTTCTCTTTTCTTCTCATAATACTGGTGGGCAATATTAAAGCTCTCTTCTGTTGCCCGAATAAGTGCGTCAACGCTTTTTTGAGAGATTTTATTGTCTTTGTGGCGCGGCTCTTCAGGGGTTTTGTAATTTCTAATAACACACTCAATTTTCAAATCGCTTTTTATCATATTAAAGATATACCCTAAAAGCGGTTGATGTTTTTTAAGCTCTTTCGTGAAAACATCGGCGGCAGATTTACGTTTGTTTCTGTCGGCACTATACAAAAAGCTTAATATCTCGCCTTCGGATATTTTTTTGCCCTCAAAATTAAATTTCATATTTGAAAAATGTTCGTCAAATAAGCGGCAAAATGCGCTTGCGCCGACTTGCTCTTTTTTGAGCAAAACTTGTTCAATGCCAAGGTTCAACTGATGTGGTTTCTCTTTTTTTAAAGATTTTAGATAAAAGTCATATACCTCAGCGTTTTTTATGAAACTATCTTGTGTTTTTTTATCTAAGCGGTTAAATTCAAGTTCAAAAAACAGCAGATATTTTTCCGCCTCTTTAGAAGTATTTGTAATTTTTGCTAAAAATGAGCCTTCATCGCTGTTTTGTGCGAATTTTAAATAAGCATAAGTCATCGCACGCGCTAAGCTTTGAGAAATACTCTCATACTCTTTTACACACTCATTAAATTCGTTTAGAGTGAGTGTTTTTAGTCTATTTTTATATTTTTTTTCAAAAGAAAGAGCATTCGATGAAGCTGTTTTTAACGCTTCTGTCAGCGCATCTTCGTTTTCAAAAAGCGGTGTCAAATCCCAAACGGTACTGCTCACGCTGCGCCTTTAATAAGTTTTTCCAAAACAGCCATTCGTATTGCTACACCATTTTTGACCTGCTCCAATACTTTACACCTTTTGTCTCTCATCATCTCATCATCTATATCCACATTTCTATGTACAGGTCCTGGATGCAGCACGATAATATCACGCCCTTTTAAAAGTTCTTTGGTGATACAAAAATCATTTGCATAATCTTTCAGTGAAGCGTATATTTGATTTGTATGCCGTTCTGTTTGTGTTCTAAGGCTCATTATGGCGTCAGTTTTTTCTATCGCCTCTTTAAGATTGGTATATTTTGGCATATCAATATCGGGCATAAAATGAGGTGGTGCGGCTAAAACTATCTTCATACCAAAACGCCCTAGAAGTTCTATATTCGAGTTTGCAACGCGGGAATTTTTTATATCACCGACAATAGCTATAGTTTTACCTTCAATATTGCCAAAATGCTTTTTGAGTGTGAACAAGTCTAAAAGTGCTTGTGTCGGGTGTGCGTGAGAGCCGTCTCCGCCGTTTACTATAGGGCAGTGGACATAACGTGAGAGGATATTGGGTACGCCGGCATTTTTGTGGCGCACGACTATAGCGTCAGGTTCCATGGCGTCAAGATTTGCCGCGGTATCAAAGAGTGTTTCGCCTTTGCTTGACGAGCTTCTTGAAACGTCGAGACTTACTACATTACAGCCTAAATTTTTTGCTGCGATTTCAAAACTGCTTCTTGTTCTTGTAGAATTTTCAAAAAAGATTGTGATGATTTTTCTATTTTTCAAAATATCGCTTGGCGGATTTTTTAAAAATTTATCCGCGCGTTTTATGAGTTCGTCAATTTCGCCTGTGGAAAAGTCGGTAGTATCTATAAGGTGACGCAAATGCTCTCCTTTTATTTTTAGTGGAGGGATTGTAACATATGAAGACTGTTTTTTATTTTATATCGATACGCATGTAATGATATACAGTATTTTACTACTTAAAAACCCCGTTTTAATAGATAGGAAGTTAAAACGGGGCGGATAAACTTTTCTTAAGCTGTTGGTTTTATCGAAGGTTTTCTGCCGCGTTTTTTCGGTTCAGGTTTATCTTCTTTTTTAGGCTCTGTTTTTAGCTCAACATTTGCTTTTGTGTCTTCTTTTTCAGACTCTGCATTATCGTTGCAGTCGCATTTATCTTTGTTTTTTAGACCATCTTTTATTGCTTTTAAAAGATATAACACATAAAAAGCAAGAAATATAAGGATGATATCAGCTATCAAAACAACAAAAAAGGTTAGTATTGTGCTGATAACACCGCCAAAATGTGAAACAGCATCAGCTGCTTTGAAAGCTACTATCAAGCTTCCGATGATTCCAAGCCAAAATAGTATCGGCAATGCTTTTTCAACGATATAAGTAATGAAACATTGATGTGTTTTGGTGCATAAAAGCAATCCCACAATCTTTTTCGCTGCATTTTTGTTATCAGCGCCACAACTGCAACCAGCCATAACTTCTCCTTACCATTAAAAATAAAACATTATTTTACGGTAATATTAATTTTTTGTCAATATTGAATAGCTATTTTTGGTAAAATTTTTTAATATTTTGTGAAAAATATACATAAAATTTATGAAACAATGAAACTGATACTTATTTGCGGTCATAACAAGTTGATTTGAGTGCAGCTTCTATTTTTTCTCGTATAATATAAGCTGCGATAAAATACTTGTTAAAATACCTTCATGGTATGAAATAGCAGTGGATAGGCGCTTTGTTGGGATATAAGCCATCAATTCTAATTTGAAAGATGATTTATTTTACATATGCGGGGATAATTAATTTATCTCTTACTTTGATGAAAATATTACAAGACAGAATAAAGTGAAGCTAAGCTAGTCTGCATAAGAGGAGCAAAAAGAATTAAAATGTCATTGCTGGCAGAGCACGGCTTTAGCTGTGCGAAATGTTAATAATTTGGATTTAGTTTGAAATTGCAAGTTCTTTAAAGAAGCAAATTTAAAGGAGATAATAAAACTTTCCCTGCACTTATGAGAGATATTTAAAATTTCACAAAATGCTATTGCAAGGCATTCAGCATTAATAATGATAAATTTGTTTTTGCGGATAAATGCTCAAAAAAGAGTTTTAAGCTGCATATACCTGTGCCGAATATAAATTTTACTGCAGTGACACGCTATACTGATTTGCACTGTTATCCTTAGAGACCAATACATAAAGCATGTTATATGGAGGATTATTTTTCGTTTCGCAAAGTGCATCCACATATGTATTCTTAATCCCATTAAAAAATACAATTACAACTTCATTGGTATTGCAAATATTTGTTTTTGAAGCTGTCTGTGCATAAAGATTTGCATTGCCCAATACCAGAAATAGACATATAAATAGTGTCGATATTGTCTTGCTCACAAGTATCTTCCTCTGGTAATGTTGAAGCCGTTCCATCAAGCGCTTTGTTCAATCTCAAGCAAGCTTTAAGGCGTTCCTTGATGTTCGTTGTTGTGGATAAGATTTTACGCCATGCAATACTCGGATTAAAGAGCTTATTTGACGTATTGATAAACTTACTCCAAGAAATACAAACTTTAAGCTGCCAAAATGTGGCACTTCGCATAAAGACAATGCAAACACTTTCGCAGCATAATGAAAGTATGTCTTATTTTGCGGCGATTTATATTTTGATTTGCTTTTGAAAGATACAAAAAAATTTAGCTGCAGTTTAAAACAGTATCTGTTTGCCGCCAAAAATCAATCCGCAAAATTTCTTAAGCGCGGACATAGTACAATACCATCCATAAAAATAAGCATTAGAGTCTACAAATGAGTTTTACACATCTGCATTTACACACAGAATATTCACTGCTTGACGGCGCAAATAAAATAAAAGAGCTTGTAAAACAGCTCAAAAAACAAGGTGCAAAAGCTGCTGCTATTACTGACCATGGAAATATGTTTGGCGCGATTGATTTTTACCGTGCAATGAAAAAAGAGGGATTAAAACCCATTATCGGCATTGAGGCGTATATTCACAACAACGATGATTTGAGTGACAAGAGCAATAAACAGCGTTTTCACCTCTGCTTGTTTGCCAAAAATGAGACCGGATATAAAAATCTAATGTATTTAAGTTCCATGAGTTATATAGAGGGTTTTTACTACTTCCCGCGCATTAACAAAAGGCTTCTTAGGGAGCATAGCGAAGGGCTTGTCTGCTCTTCGGCTTGTCTGCAGGGTGAAGTAAGTTGGCATTTAAATGCCAAAGAACGTAACATTCAATTTGGTGCCGGCGGATATGAGAGAGCAAAAGAGGTTGCGCTTGAGTATAAAGATATATTTGGTGATGATTTTTATCTTGAAATTATGCGGCACGGTATCGGCGACCAGTTTAGTATAGATGAGCAGATTATTAAACTTTCAAAAGAGACGGGTATCAAAATTATCGCCACAAACGATACGCACTATCCGTATAAAGAGTATGCCGAAGCTCACGAGGCTTTTATGTGCATTGCGATGAATAAGCAGTTTGATGATAAAAACAGACTGCGCCACTCTGTTAAAGAGTTTTATGTTAAAACACCTGAAGAGATGCACGAACTGTTTCTTGATATACCAGAAGCTGTTATAAATACGCAAGAGATTGTTGATAAGTGTGACTTGGTGTTAAATCTTGGCAATCCTACGCCGCCTAATTTTCTATTTACTACAGAGTATGCAAAAGATTATGGCGTTACGCTGCCTGAACCTGAAGATAAAAATTCGCTTGAAAATGATAAAGTGTTATTTGAAAAAGTGTGCCGTATAGGACTTGAAGAACGTCTAAAATATGTACCTGCCGATAAACACGCCGAATATAAAGAGAGGCTTGAACGTGAGATAGAAATTATCAAAGAGATGAAATTTCCAGGATATATGTTAATCGTTTGGGATTTTATCCGCGAAGCGAAAAAGCGTGGTATTCCTGTAGGTCCAGGGCGCGGTTCGGCAGCCGGCAGCTTAGTTGTTTACTCTTTAAAAATAACAGATATAGACCCGATGCCTTACAATCTGCTTTTTGAGCGATTTTTGAATCCTGCGCGTATTAGTATGCCCGATATTGATATCGATTTTTGTCAAAGACGGCGCGAAGAGATTTTTCAATATGTTGTAAAAAAATACGGCAGATACAATGTAGCGCAAGTCATTACTTTTGGTAAACTCTTAGCCCGCGGTGTTATAAGAGATACAGCAAGAGTACTTGGAATGCCTTACGCTGAAGCTGATGCTATGGCAAAACTGGTGCCATCAGAACTTGAGATAACGCTAAACGGTAAAGGCAAAGAGGGTGAAGATGGATATAAGCCCGGAGCTTATCAAAAAGAGCCTAAACTGCGAGAATTGATAGATGCCAATCCAAAAGCCAAAAGAGTGTGGGATTTTGCACTTTTATTAGAAGGTCTTAATAGAAATGCCGGTATGCACGCTGCAGGCGTTGTCATAAGCAATGAAGAACTTTGGAAAAAAACGCCGCTTTATAAACCTTCTGATAAAAATAATATCATTACGCAGTATTCGCTGAAATTTCTGGAAGATGTGGATTTGATAAAATTTGACTTTTTGGGACTAAATACACTTACTGTTATAAGTGATGCTGTAGAGCTTGTAGAGAGAAGGCACAGCGTAAAAATAGATTGGTCGACTATAGATATGAATGATAAAGCTGTCTATGATATCATTAAAAGCGGGCATACGATAGGATTGTTTCAAATAGAATCTGATGGTATGCAGCAGTTAAACGCAAAACTTCAACCAACAAATTTTGAGGATATTATCGCGGTTGTAGCACTGTATCGTCCAGGACCTATGGAGTCTGGAATGCTTGATGATTTTATAGAGCGAAAACACGGGCGCGCACAGATAACATATATGTTCGGCGAACTTGAGCCGATACTAAAACCTACATACGGCGTTATCGTATATCAAGAGCAGGTTATGCAGATAGTACAGGCAATCGGCGGTTTTTCACTTGGCGGTGCTGATTTGGTACGGCGTGCTATGGGCAAAAAGATAAAAGAGGAGATGGATAAACTCAAAAGCGAGTTTGTTGATGGTGCACAAAAAAAAGGCTTTGATAAACGTAAATCTGAAGAGTTATTCGACTTGATAGTCAAATTTGCAGGATACGGCTTTAACAAATCCCACTCGGCAGGATACGCTATGCTGACATTTCAAACCGCATGGCTCAAAGCGCACTATTCTCAAGAGTTTATGGCAGCTATCCTCACAAGCGAGCAGGGCAATACCAACAAAATCGTCCAATACATAGATGAACTTGAGAGACTTGGCATGAAACTGCTGCCGCCGGACATTACCAAAAGTGAAGTGGAATTTACACCTGTTGTTACAGAGGCGGGCGAAAAGGCTATTCTTTTTGGACTTGGCGCGATAAAAGGCGTGGGTGTAGCGGCAGTCAAATCCATACTTGAAGCAAGAAATGAGAAAAATTTCAGCGATTTGAGTGATTTCATTGCGCGCATAGATGGACAGAAAGTCAATAAAAAAGTCATAGAGAGCCTTATAAAAGCAGGTGCGTTTGACCATTTTGGTTTTTCGCGCAAAGCGCTTTTGGAACAGATAGATATTATCATTCAAGCCAGTCAAAATAACTCTGAAGTAAAACGCTCTGCGGCAAATTCACTTTTCGGTGACAGTGAAGAGCTGCTTACTGTCAGGATAACTTTAAATAAAATGGACGAGTACGAGCCAAGAAAGATATTGGAGTTTGAGCGGGAAACTACAGGGCTTTATATCTCAGGACATCCGCTAGACGAGTATAAAGAACAGTTGAAAAAGATAAAATACACGCTCTCCAGCGAACTAAACGACATAGAAAGCGGCTCGAAACTGCTGTTTGTCGGTAAAGCCGAAGAGATAAAGCGCAAAATAAGCCAAAAAGGTAATCCATTTGGCATTTTAAGACTGCTTGACAAAGGCGGAACATTGGAGTTTACTGTCTTTGAGAGTATTATGGGTAGTATTGAAGAGTTGAATTTAAATGAGCCTATTGCCGTTTTTGCACAGCTTACAAAAGATGAAGGGACAAACTCTTTTAGAGTTTTAAAAGTACTGAATTTGGAAGAAGCAAAAAAACAAAAAGTTGATATTATTAAAGCAAACAAAGAAGAAGCAGCAGAAGAAGAGAGAATATTTTCCGATGATAATGGCGGCTCTTGTGTAGCCAATATTGTATTGGGCGAGCCTTTGAAAGATGTGGAGATTATAGTAGAACTCTCGTCAGATACGACTATTTTAGAGAAAATCCGCGGACTTTTAAATGAACACGCAGGAGAGCGCAAAGCTGTGCTGAAGATTATTTCTCAAGATTTGAGCGTTAATATCCAGCTAAATTCAGGCGTGAATGAAGTTTTTATAGATAAGTTGGGGAAAATGGATAATGTGAGGGTTCGGATATAAGTTTCTCAAAGTCTTCCAAATCAAACAACAAAAGTTTTTCACTTCGCATTTTTAAAAGTTCTTTGCTAAATCCGCTTTTGGAAAATAGTGCAAAAATATCGGCATTTAACTGCTCTTTTGCACACTTTTTTTGCAGTTGTGTTAAAATGTTTTTGCATACGGCGTGATTTTTCCACTTAACTTCAGCAGCAGTAGTACTGTTGTTTTTATCTATAATCAAAATATCTATCTCTGTATTTTTTGACCAATAACTGCCGGAACTTATCGCTTCGCTTCTTAACAACAGCAACTTTTCGCACAATGCTTCAAATGTCAAACTGACAAACTTTTCAAAACCGCTTTTGATTATTTCTGAGAGTCTCTCTTTTTCTTTGATGAGGTTAAAATGCGGTGTGATAAATGTATACCAAAACCGTGTAAAAGAGTCTTTAAAAAGTATTTTATCTTCTATTTTATAGCTTTTGAATCTTTTTTTGAGACGCTCTTTTGCGCCTTTTTTCAAAGGTTTCTCGCGGCTTGACTCCTTTTTTATGATACCGTTTAAAAATAACTCTTTATATAAACTCTGTCCCAAATAGCGTGAAATAGTGCATTTATCATAAATGGAGTAGATTTTTCTATCACCTGACGCCAAGGCAGTCAGCATATCGGTGAACTCTTTTTGGTGGTGTGAAAAGGTAAAGTGGCGTGCTAAAATATCGGCGTTTGGTATGATAAATCTATTGACAGCTTCTATTACAGATATATTTTTCGTATCAAAATTAAGCCAAAATCCTTCAAAAACAGCAAAATACTCTATCTGTTCGACGATATTGGCAGTTTTATGCTCTTTGCAAAAACGGATGAACTTCTCTATAGGCACACCTTTTTTGGTAATTTTACCACAATAAAAGAGTTGATGTGTCTATTTTTTATACTTTCTTCATTGACAAAAACGGCGCTTAGGATATATAATACGAGCCAAACAAAAATACATAAAGGATTAATTTGCAAGATTTTAATGCGCTGAAAGAGCTCTCATATAAATACGAATCTCTGCCCATTTACAAAGTGATACCACAAGACAAATTGTCTCCAACGGAAACTTTTAAAATTTTGAAAAATATATCGCGCCATGTTTTTATCTTAGAGAGTTTAGAAGATGAGAAAAATACAGGACGGTATACATTTTTAGGTTATAATCCAAAACTTGAAATCTCTTGTAAAGACGGTGTCTTGACTGTCAAAAACGAGAAAACTACCGATACTTTCAGCGACGCCTGCCCAAAAGAATATATACTCCAAATCATCAATGAAAATAGTTCGCCCAAATTTGAGACCCTGCCTCCATTTAGCGGCGGACTTGTGGGTTATTTCTCTTATGATTTTATCAAATATGCCGAAAAGAGTTTAAAATTGGACGGCGAAGATGTTGAAAATTTCAAAGATGTGGATTTGATGTTTTTTGATAAAGTAATCGCTTTTGACAATTTGAAAAAAGAGATTTTTCTGATAATAAATATCGCAACTGATGACTTTGAAAAGAGTTATTATAAAGCTTTGAGTGAGCTTGAAGAGATGAACAGCCTCATTCTCAAAGGAGAGAAAGCCAAAATTGCGAAACTCAAACTAACTTTGCCGTTTCGCTCATTGTTTGACGAGAAGAGATATTGCATGATGGTGGAAAAGGCTAAGCATTACATCAAAGAGGGAGACATTTTTCAAGTAGTCCTCTCAAATCGTCTTGAAGCCGACGCTGAAGGCAGTTTATTTGGCACTTATGAAATTCTGCGCAAAACAAATCCATCCCCGTATATGTTCTATTTTAGCAGTGATACGGTTGAAATCGCCGGCGCATCGCCTGAAACGCTTGTTAAGTTAAGCGGTACAAAAGTTTCCACATTTCCGCTGGCAGGTACAAAGCCCCGCGGTAAAAATGAAAAAGAGGATAGAACTTTTGAAAAGGAGCTTTTACTTGATCCAAAAGAGTTGGCAGAACATAATATGCTTGTTGATTTAGGGCGCAATGATATAGGTAAAATAAGTCGATTTGGCAGTGTAAAAGTGCAAAAATATCTTTCAATTGTACGTTTTTCACACGTTATGCACATAGGCTCTGTTGTGGAAAGCGAAATAATGGAAGATAAAAATGCGCTTGATGTGATAAGCGCAGTTTTGCCTGCCGGTACGCTCTCAGGTGCGCCGAAGATAAGAGCTTGTGAAATTATTCATGAGCTTGAAGGCAATAAGCGCGGTATTTACGGTGGTGCGATAGGCTATATAAGCCTTACGGGCGATATGGATACTTGTATTGCAATACGCATAGCTTTTAAAAAAGACGGCAAAGTTTATGTGCGCTCAGGTGCCGGTGTAGTAGCTGATAGTATCCCCAGAAATGAGTTTGCAGAATGCAATAATAAAGCGCGGGCAATTATAAGCGCGCTAAAATCCGCTGCGAAAGAGGTAAAATGATACTTTTGATAGATAATTATGACAGTTTTTCTTATAACCTTTACCAGTTGATAGGTTCTATAAATCCCAATATTAAAGTTATACGTAATGACGAGCTGACGATAGACGAAATAGAATCTCTTAATCCGTCATCCATCATACTTTCACCCGGACCAGGCCGTCCAGAGAATGCTGGAGTGTGTATAGAGGCAGTCAAGCATTTCGCTCCGATTGTGCCGATACTTGGCGTATGTCTTGGACATCAGGCTATTTGTGAAGCATTTGGGCTTAGGGTCATTTATGCTAGAAGTCTTATGCACGGCAAGCAGTCTTTGGCGGTTATCGATACGAAGAGTCAGCTTTTCAAATCTCTGCCGAACCAAATTTTAGTAGCCAGATATCACTCTTTAGCAGCAGACGCTTCAAAGGTGCCGTTTCATTTAAGAGTTATAGCGGCGACTAAAGACGGCGAAATTATGGCAGTAAAACATAACAATTTCAACGTGTACGGCGTACAGTTTCATCCAGAGTCAATTCTTACACCGTATGGCAGTACAATACTCAAAAACTTTTTATCACTGAATGAGCAGGGTTAATTTTTGGCGTAATATTAAAAATACAAAATATATTTTGTATTTTTTGGCGTATTTATCAAAACGACACATAAAACCGCTCTGTATAAAAAATTTATTGTATGCCATCTTTAGATGTACTTAAGTGTATTGCATATTTTTTTGAAATAAAACAGCCAGCTCTTTTGTCATTTAATTCACTTCACGATAACGGTCTATTACTATATTTTTAGTGATAGACACTATTCTATCTATGCCAAAAATAGATAATGATAATCGTAAGCAGACATAAATAATAATATCGCATTAGATTTCATTATACGCGGATAGACCATCGATAGATAATGACATTTGCTGCTCTTACTCTGTTGATAGATTTGCCATTCGTCCGGCAAAATTTCAGATAAGCGATGTAAGCAGTAACTCAATAGGCGGCATAGATAATAATGTTACGATAGCAGTTGTAGGTATCGGCGCTTTAAATCTCGAAGCTGCCTCGTAATATCTTATTTGTAAAAGCAAAAAGAGAAAAGATGTGAAAAATGGAGCGGCAGCAATACGCTCTATTTTTTCCTGTTCGTCTTGCAAACACAGTGATTGATTCAGTATTTGTCGTTGCGAGCGAAGCGATTAGTACGGTAATCTTTTCTTGTCATCAGTCATTGCGAGGAGCATAGCGACGTGGCAATCCAGAATGAAGCAATCTAAAATGAGATGTCTCCTTCATCGTTATGGGGACTAGACAGAGCAATCCAAATCTCTCGCTTTGTTATTGCAAAAAAGGAGCATAGCGATTGGCGCGGCAATCTATTCTCCTCTGTCATCGCGAGCTGACGAAATCAACGAGGCAATCCAAACTCATTTTTATTTTTAATCAATCGATTTAAATGCCTATTTTTATGGACGTAATATATGAACTATTGATATATTTAAAATACATTGCGTAAAAATACTTTTTTATGTAAAATTTGATACAATGGTTATTAAACTCACTTTTTGTGAATACATTTCAAATCAAAGGGGTACGCAGTGGCGAGTTCAACAACTAAGTTCAAAGTTTCATCTTTGTTTCAATCTATATTCTTCTCTATTTTAACTGGCTTTTTCTTGATTGGGTGTGGAGGAGACAACAGTAATGATGTTTCTACAACGGGGTCATCAGATTACATTATAAGTTTTTATGATGAAAATCTTGATTTTGTGGATACTGCACAAAA
>JAIRKW010000179.1 GCA_031259875.1 Campylobacteraceae bacterium | reverse complement strand
GCAATCAATCTCTCGCTGCTTCATAGTTGTAAAAAATATAAAGCATGGTGGGCGAAGTGTTTATAAACTTCAAGTTGTAAAATAAAACAAAGTGGTTTGAAAGAGCATATCACACGACTTTACATTACTTTTTCCAGTAATTCTTTTGGATTGCCGTGCTGACTTCGTCAGCTCACAATGACGGATGGAGAAGTGAAGATTTTGTGTCTGTAAACCAATAAAATAGATACAGCGTTTGATGTTGTGAAACATTCTATTCGAGATTTCATCGCTGCAAATGAGATAAAGCGATACCTTTTAAATCTTTTTAGTTTATTGCACTGTTTTCGTAAATCGCAACGATAAAACAGCAAATAAAATTTTAGTTATTTAAGTAAAATTTAATTATTTTAACAGTAATATTTTATATTAAATCAATAGATTTACTTTACTTTTTTTATAAAATTTAGTTTTGTCGGCTTTATGATACATTAAGGAGGTGTCATATGAGTTTGAGTATTACAGGTTTTAGGTTTGCAAACAGCAGACAGGGTTATTTGAAACATGCTTTCAAATTTTTAGCACTAGCAGGTGCATTTTTGTTTGTATCCTGCGGCGGCGATTCCACCCCTCCCCCCCCGAAAAGAGCCTAAAACAGACAGCTAAAGAGGCATATATCTACGCTCTGCCTGCTGTTGAACACAATAAGCTTTTATCCAGAACATTTAACAATGGTCATTTAAATAGTATTTCCGGCACGGGACAGCTTGCATCAGCAAGCAATCAAACCGGCGTTGGTCCAAATATAGATACCTTATACACTACCGGTGTGTTTGATGTCAGATATGAACCCGTAGTTATAAATGTGCTATATATAGAAGAAAAGCGTTATTTTTCATTGCAGTTATTAGATATTTTTACAAATTCATGGTATCTTGGTTCAATCTCAAATAGAACCGACGGAAATTATTTGATAGCGTGCGAAGATTGGAATGGAACGATTCCTCCAGGTATAAAAAATGTTGTCAGGCTGCCAGCTTCTGTGATACTTGGATTGGGACGCATACAAGTTTTTGATTCAAACAGCGATATCATTGCGCAATCCCTTACCAACGAGACGGCTTTTAAGGTGCAAACACTGAGTGAATTCACATCTGCTCAAACCCCAGCCATTCAGCCTTTAAGCTGGAATGCTCCATACCACGAAGCCAGAACCGCTAATGCCAGCACGGAAGAGTTCTTTAAAGTATTTAATCTAATAGTACAGTATCAACTGTTATCTGATAAAGATAAAGAAGTTTTAAAAGATTTTGAGAGACTTCATCTTGGTGCAGGCATAGAGTTTAGCAAAACGGATTTTAACGAAGAGGAGTGGAGTGAGATAGAAGAAGGCGCGGCTGAAGCTAGAAATGAGATATTGTTGTCGACCAATGATTTTAGTTTAGCTGAAAACGGCTGGATACGTTCGCCTGAAAATGCCGCTAAATGGGGAGATGATTATCTAACGCGTGCTCAAGCCGCATGGTTTGCACCGCATATTAATACCATAGAAGAAGCTGTTTATCTTATCAGTGCTGCTGATAGTCAAGGAGATACATATAACGGTTCCAGCAAATATGCGATAACATTTGGCAAAGAAGATATTCCAAATGTAAAATACTTCTGGTCTATCACGCTTTACAGAACAAACGGTCAGTTTTTTGACAATCCTCTTAATCGCTATGGTATCAGAAGTATTGATGACATAGAAAAAGAATCTGACGGTTCATTTACGCTCTATATTCAAAATGAAAAACCAGAAGCAGATAAAGAGAAAAATTGGATTCCTGCTCCAAAAGTTAGTTTTTCTTTATCAGTTAGAGCGTATGGAGAAATAACAAAAACCGTTTTGCCGCCTGTTGTGAGACAAGATTGATTTTACAGGCAAAGGTTTGACCTTTGCTTTAATCTCTTTTATTAGAATTTTGGCAAGATATTTTTATCTGCCAAAAAACCGTCATTGTCGTAAAACTCTTTTAGCGCAAGGCTTTATGCTAAAAGTCAACAAATGAGCAAAAGACACTCCGCTGAGACAAATAAGGCTGTTGACTTTGTTTTTATTTGCATTGCAAGCATTAAAAGGAGACTTTTTGTTTTTAGCGATATGTTTTATGCTCTATTTGTTGCATTACAGCATTCATTGGAGCTGGGTTATTTGAATGAAAAAACACAGGAGTGAAATCTTTACTTTTCAGACATATTTTTTGCAAATTATGATTTGACTGACTTTACAAATTGGTTTGATTTTTCTAATACGCATAGTCATATGTCTTTATTAAACAAAATCTCTTCACCATATCCGCAAACAGCAAAGCTATGAAAACCTTTAAAATGTGCGGATTAATTTCGCTCTACCTCTTCCAATGCACTCTTTTGCAAAAATGCCGAACGGCTTATATGCAACGGTTCGATATATGTATCTATTTTTTTAAGTGCGGCGGCATTTATAGAGATATTTATCCTTACAGCTCTATCCTGCTCGTTTGGTTCGGGGATATGCTGCTTATTTTCAATGGCAGATTTAATATACTCTACAAAAGCCTCTCTCACTCCATAAAACGTTTCACTTGCACTCTCACCTTCAAAACTCACGTCTTTAAAATCTTTATAGCGTGCAAGCCAACTATTTTTATTGTCCCTTTTGACTTTTTTAATGACTATCTCATAGTCCAAGTCCATATAATAACTTAAATCCTTTTGCATTTTACCCCCTTGGGTATTTTATACACAAATGATACGCAAAAAAGATTAAATTTTCATAAATAATCATACCTTATCAATTTATCGTTTATCATTACTTGACGCAATAATTTGACATATTTCTCACGCGTTTGTGAATAATTCAACATTTTTGAACTTGCCGTAAGCCCGTTAAATTCATCGCCCAACAAAAAACGCAGACTTCTAAAATCATTATAAGCAGTATGCCTGTTGAGATTTAGCATATATGAACTTACAGAGTCTTGCACGGAGTTAAAAACTCTGATTTTATGCGTTTTGCCTTCCTCTCTGCTTTGCGGTACAAGACCGTTTGTTGCACTGTATGTCCATTGTCCGAATGCATTTTTGGCCTCTTTGAAAAATCGGCTTGTACCCCAGCCTGTTTCTATCGCCGCTTGCGTTAAAGCTAACGATATTGGCACGGGAGCCACTTTGGATTTAAACTCTTTACTATTCTCTACGGAGTCTATATTATATTTTTTTGCTAAGTTTTGCATAATCTCCGCCGTTTTATTATCTATCAGAGTTAGATTTCCTCCGTTTTGATATGTTTCAAAAAACGCTTCAACAATTTTGCGCTCATTTATGATATTCTCGTTAGCCTTTTTAATTAACGGAAGCATTCGTTTAACAAACTCTTTTTTTTGCGCCGCACTATTTTTGATAATAAAAAAATCATCCGTAAATGTTTCTGCGCTAAGCACCCCAAAACAGATAATACACAACAGTAATTTAACCACCAACCTCATATCTATCCTTGATTAAAATTTGCCGTAAATGTAAATTTTACTCTACCCTTGAATAATATCTTTTCACCGCTTAAGCGCAAAAAAAGCTTTTCACCGCTTTTTGGCGTCACTGCAGCTGCCGATTCAATAAGCCCTATATTAAAAGCTGTAAAAAAAGATGCCGCCATACCAGTACCGCATGCGAGAGTTTCATCTTCGACACCGCGTTCATATGTCCGCACAAAAAGTTCGGTACGATTTTCAATTGTCATAAAATTCACATTTGCATTATAATCATAGCGTATTTTTCGCGCTATTTCCAAATCAAAAATATTCAGATTATTAACAATACTTACTAAATGAGGGACGCCTGTGTCGCAAAAATGCCAAGTAAATCCATATTTTTCAAACGGCTCGCTTAATTTTTTAGGCTTTGTTAATTCAACTTCTACAATATCGCCGTCAACTTCAGCTTTTATAATTCCAGCATCTGTTAAAAAACGCATATTTTTAGATGCGATACCATTCGTAAAAGCATAATGTGCGCACGCTCTTGAACCATTGCCGCACATTGAGGCAATACTCCCGTCGCTATTGTAAAACTGCCACTCAAAGTCGCATTCACTGCTTGGCAATACAACAATCATACCATCTGCGCCTATGCCTTCATGCCTGTTGCATATTACTTTCGCCAATTCCTGTCTGTCTATTTTTTTGTCTGCTTGAAAAATGACAAAATCATTCCCGCTTGCACTATATTTACTAATCAGCATATCACTTCCTTAATATCGCTATAAATTTTTCAACTTCTTTTCTTAGATGTATCAAATCTTTGGAGTTATCTATCACCACATCGGCTTTTGTTTTTTTCTGCTCAATATCAAGCTGTGCTGCCAATCTTGAGCATGCCGCCTCTTTTGTAAGTCCGTTGCGTTGCATCAATCTTGCTATCTGTTTTTCTTTAGGCGCATACACAACCGCTGTAAGAGCGCTCTCATAAACGCCTTCTTTTTCAAAAAAAAGCGGAATATCCACTACAAAAGGTTTATTTTGCCGCTTTAAGTATATCGCTGCTTCTTCTATTTTTTTATATATCTCTTTATGTAAAATACGCTCTAAAATTTCTCTTTGATTTTCATTTTTAAAGACTAATTCACCAAGTTTTTTTCTATCAACTTTTCCATCTTTTACAAATCCGTCTCCAAACGTGTTTGTTATCTCATCCGCTTTTTTATCCAAAACTTCGTGCGCAATTTTATCGGCATCTATAACGCTGAAACCATTTTCTAAAAGCATATTGCTAACGCTGCTTTTTCCGCTTGCTATGCCGCCTGTTAGTATGATATATCTCATATTATCCGCCGCGTCTTTTTATTTGATATGGAAAATTTATGACGATTTTATCATCTTTTCGTTAAAATCACTAAATTTTTTAGGAAAAATAATGGACGATATGATTAGTTACAAGGATGCCGGTGTTGATATAGATGCAGGCAATAGATTTGTAGAGAGTATAAAACCAATAGTTAAATCCACTTTTGATAAAAATGTTATTGGTGGCATAGGTTCGTTTGCCGGAGCGTACGAACTGCCTGAAGGTTATAAAAAACCTGTCATTTTAAGTGCAACAGATGGTGTCGGAACAAAACTCAGACTTGCTATTGAGTCAAAAAAACTTGATACCGTCGGCATAGATCTTGTGGCAATGTGCGTAAATGATTTAATATGTAATTTTGCAACACCGATGGTCTTTCTAGACTATTATGCTACGGGAAAATTGGATATCGACTCTTCATTGGAAATCATAAAAGGTATCGCGCAAGGCTGCATTAGTGCAGAGACCGCGCTCATAGGAGGCGAAACTGCCGAAATGCCGGGCATGTACAATAATGATGATTTTGATTTGGCAGGCTTTGCGGTGGGAATCGCAGAAAAAGATGAAATAGACAGAAGCAAAAAGACAAAAGCAGGGGATGTGCTTATAGCACTTCCAAGTTCAGGTTTACACTCAAATGGTTACTCGCTGGCAAGAAAAGTTTTTTTTGAAAAACTAAAAATAAGATTCGACGAGCCGTTTGGTGAGAAAACTCTTATAGAAACACTTTTAGAACCTACTCGCATATATGTGAAAACATTTAAATTATTAAAGCCCTATATTAATGCCCTCGCACATATAACGGGCGGCGGCATTGTTGAAAATCTGCCGCGTATACTGCCTGCAAATCTTCAAGCGCGTATTTATAAAAGCAATATTAAAACATTGCCAGTATTTGAATTTTTGAGGAGATATGTAAGTGAAGAGGAGATGTCACGCACTTTTAATATGGGTGTCGGTATGATTTTGGTAGTAAATCCTTTAAATGTTGATACCGTACTTGCTCAAACAGACGGATATATCGTAGGAGAAATCTCCGGCGGTGAGCGAAAAGTGCTGATGATATAAAAGAGTGTGAAAAGATTTTTACTATTATCTATTTTGACACTTAATTTATGGGCGAATGAGACGTCAAATTTGATAAAAGCGTTACATTCGGACAATTTGAGTTTGGGCATTATCGAACAGCAGGGAGTTTTTTTAACTCCCAAGGTTAATCTTGGCAGTGAAAACTCTACAGATTTTAAAGTCGGTACTTCGATGATGCGCTTTACGGGACTTGGACTGTTAAAATCAAATTACAATCCGACATTAATAGATGAGATTGGAGATCCGGCTTTTATGTTCAACATAAGGCTGAAAGGCGACGCCATAGAATTCGGCGGCAGTGTGAGAAATTTGAAATTAGGCGATTGGACTGAATTTATAAATAATATAAACAAAAAAAGTGAAAATGGACAAGATTGATGAGAAAAAATAGAGTATTGTGGCTTCTAATGTTTTTTGCGTGGATAGTTGCTGTTATTGCAACTTTGGGAAGTCTGTTTTTCAGCGAAATCATGGAATTTCCACCTTGTACAATGTGCTGGTATCAGCGGATTTGTATGTATCCGCTCACGGTTATTTTTTTAATAGGACTCATAAAGTATGACGAAAATGCCTTTTTCTACGCTTTGCCGCTTGTTATTATCGGCTGGGGATGGGCATTTTATCATACACTTTTGATTTTAGGCATAATATCGGAGGAGTTAGCACCGTGTGTACTTGGCGTGCCATGCTCTACTATGTATCTTAATTGGTTTGGCTTTTTAGACATTCCTATGTTATCGCTTGCAGCTTTTACACTTATAGCGATTAATTTGATAATTTTTTACAAAAAGGCTAAAAATGGTTTCTAGAAGAAAAGATAAAATTAACGCAAAACTTATTATATCGCTGTCACTGCTTGTCATATTGATACTTTTTGCTGCAGGCATGTATTTGTACAATTCATACAAAACAACAGAACTTTCAAATAAATCTCAAACTGCTCAAGCGGAGGAATTGCTGGTGCGCGAACACTCCTATATTATCGGCAATAAAAATGCAAAAGTTACGGTTGTCGAGTTTTTTGATCCAGCGTGTCCAGCGTGTGTGCGCATAAGTCCTCTTGTGGCGAGAATACCCGAAAGATACCTAGATCAAGTTCGTGTAGTTTATCGGTCTGTGGGATACCATGATGGTTCCGATATAATACTCTCTTTGCTTGAAGCAGCAAAAGAACAGGGGAAATTTAAAGAGGCATTCGCGGCTTTTAATTCGCGCTATCCAAGCTGGTTTATAAATAATCGAGTCAATTCTTTTGTCGCTTGGGGCGTATTGGAGCAATCAGGCACAAATATCGAAATAGCAAAAGAGTTTTTAGACAATAATCAAGACAAAATAAATGAGATGCTGCAGCAAAATATGGAAGATGCGGCAAATACAGGTGTTACATCCACGCCAACATTTTTTGTAAACGGTATAAAAGTAGATCAAAAAGAACTCATAGAAACAATTGAGAGCGAGATAGCCAAAATATACGAAGAGTAAAATTTTACGCGTATCAGATTTAATATTTTTATTTGCAAATAGTCGGGAGTCATTGTCTCGAGACTCTCTTTCATTTGCAAATACTTACGCACTACAGCAGATATTTTACGCCTTATCCAGCAAAAATTGATTGTTTTGGACATTTTTAAGCTGTATATTATTTGCTATGCTTCAAAAGATTTTATAGTATCATCACTTTATAAATAGACACTGTTGCACTGCTTTTCTAATGATATTTATTTGTTTCAGATCGCTAAAATTTTAGCTGCCCTTTGAAATTGTGATTTTTCAAAGTTGATTCTTGTGCTGCCAACACCTGTAAATGTATTTTGATGCAGTGTTTTTTATAACGACAAACAAGTTGACAGGATGGTTTTTACAGCTAAGGCAAGTTCTCGCACCAATTATAGACATATTTATTTATGATATTCCTCGCTATTTTTAGATAAATTTTATAGTATATCGTTAAAATGAAATTTAGCCCCAAATATGGTTGTTTGTTGCAATTTTTTTTGCTTCAAAGCAGTAAATTATTACTTTTTTGATACTAAAAAATCTAATTAAATACATACCAATAATCTTATTTTATATTTGGTTAACAATAAAATATTAATCAATACCAATAACCAAAGAGTATAAAATGGCCGGAAACAATTTGCTGTTATTTTTTTCTAGTTATTTTCGGACTTTTTTCCAGAAGCATGTTTTGCACAAATCATTAGTGATAGTAGCATCGGAGGGGGCGATTTTGCAAAAATAGCAAATGCCAAACGAATAGACATGGCATGCTATTTCACTCTCTTTGGTTTTTATTATTAGAATTTTTTTAATAAAAAAGCGGTCAAAAAAACAGAAGATTGGAAAATTATTCACTATTTTTGGGGTTATAATTATTGCGATATTAAATAACGATGGAGCTGTATATTTTCAGTTTATCATAAAACAAAATAGCACCTCAAATAAATGTATTTAATTTTATTTATACAGCAATCTATGTATCAAATCTTGCCGTTCATGCAAAGATTTTGCAAGATT
>JAIRKW010000162.1 GCA_031259875.1 Campylobacteraceae bacterium | reverse complement strand
GCAGCTTTGGCGTGGATGATAATAGAATATATCACATATAAAAAATTTACGCTTATAGGTATTGCTTCAGGTATTGTGGCAGGACTTGTGGGTATTACGCCGGCGGCCGGATTTGTTGATACTTTGGGTGCATTAGTTATTGGTTTAGGTGCTGGTATACTCTCATTTTATGCTGTAAATTTGCTCAAAAAAGCTTTAAAATATGACGACTCTCTTGATGTTTTTGGAGTGCATGCCATTTCGGGTATCTGGGGTGCGATAGCGACAGGCATCTTTGCAAATCCTGCCGTCAATGAAAATGGTACAGGTTTACTATACGGCAACCCGGGACAAGTTATTACTCAGATAGAAGGCGTTGTAGTTACTATTGTCTACACAGCGATAGTAACCGCTATAGTGTTTAAAGTTGCGTCCTTAATTACAGGCGGAGCGAGAGTCAGCGCCGAAGTAGAATCTCAAGGTTTGGATGAAACTGTACACGGCGAGAAAGCTTTCAACTTAAGATAAGGATTAAACAATGAAAAGAATAGAAGCAGTTATTAGACCGTTTAAGTTAGATGATGTTAAAGAGGCGCTCAATGAGCTTGAGATAACAGGTATGACTGTTGAGGAAGTTAAAGGTTACGGCAGACAACAAGGACATTCCGAACTTTACAGAGGTGCGGAGTATGTTGTAGACTTTTTGCCTAAAATCAAAATAGAACTTATCGTTAAAGACGATGCGGTTAAAAAAACGGTGGATGCGATTATAAAAAGCGCAAGAACAGGTAAAGTGGGAGACGGAAAAATATTCATTTCGGATATTACAGGTGCCGTTAGAATAAGAACAGGTGAGGAAGACGAAGAAGCTGTTTAAGTTTTTATGGGGCTTTGTGCCCCGTAAAAACACTTTAAAGACTGTTTGTCGAAATTTAAGTGCAGTCTTTAATTGCTATTCTCACAAAATTTTCACAATACAACATTAAAATCCCAGAAAAGTTTTTTTACTTCTATACATAAACTAAAACGTCAAATAAAATGTTTGCATATCATATGAATAGCGTAATATACTTTAGTGAATAAAAGTTTTTCAGATATAAAAATTACGTGAAAGCTTGCAGGAAGCGTGCTTCTTAATTTATCAACCTTGAAAAGCGAGCTTAACGCTATTGTTTTGAACTTTGCAAAATTTTTTTTGTGCGTCATTGCATTTTTTAACACCGCTGCTGATTATTTGTATCCGCAGCAAACAGCCTAAATTACACCTTGATACGATTCATTACTATTCTAATCTTGATTAAATTGATATATAAACTTGACATAACTTTAAAAAAATGGTATATTTATTTTACAAAAGGAGTTTACTATGAAAAAAGTATTTGTATTTATTACGTTGGTTGTAACGCTGTTTGCAGGCACGACTCTATTGGCTGAAAAGAGCGAGCTTCGCATATCAAAGCAGTACGGATTGGTCTATTTGCCGTTAATTGTTATTGAAGAGAGAGGATTAATCACAAAGCACGCCAAAGCCGCAGGATTTAACGATATAAAAGTAGAATGGGTAACATTCGGCGGAGGAGCTACGGCAAATGATGCACTTTTGTCGGGAAGTGTCGATATTATCTCAGGCGGAAATGCACCGTTTATAAGATTATGGGATAAGACAAAAGGTAAAGTCAAAGCTTTAGCCGCGCTTGACCAATCCCCTTTAGTCTTAAACAGTGTAAATCCCAATGTTAAAACGTTGCACGATTTGACAGATAAAGACAAAATTGCACTTCCTGCCGTTAAAGTCTCCATACAGTCTTTGGTATTGCAAATAGCTGCTGCAAAGGAGTTTGGTTTAAAAAATTATGATAAATTCGACCATTTGACGGTTACATTAAAGCATCCGGATGCACTCGTTGCTTTAACTTCCGGTAAATCCGAAATAACAGGGCATCTTGCTACGGAGCCATTTTTAACGATAGAGCAGCAAAACCCGAAAATACATCAAGTTTTTAACTCTTACGATGTATTCGGAGGCAGACATACGACAAATGTCATCTCCACTACGGAGGAGTTTTACAAAAACAACCCCAAACTCTCACAAGTTATTATAGATGCTTTAAATGAGGCTGATGCGTGGATAACAGACAATAAAAAAGAGGCGGCAAAACTTTATCTTAAAGCTTCAAAATCAAAAGAGCCTCTGGAGATTATTGAGACGATACTAAACAAACCAGAAATCTCATATCAGGCAAAACCATTACCAAATATCACCGTTTTCAGTGATTTTCTTTTCGATACGGGCGCGATTAAAACAAAGCCTCAGAGTTGGAAGGATCTGTTTTTTGATAAAATACATTAGAAGCCAAAACAGTGTTGGCTAAAGAGCAGTTTTTAGAAGTAAAAAATCTTACTTTGCAATATAAAACAAACGGCTTTTTGGTAACTGCAACATATGATATAAATTTTAACGTCAAGGAGGGCGAACGGCTTATACTGCTTGGACCCTCCGGCTGCGGTAAATCTACTATTTTAAAAGCTATCGGAGGATTTATCAAACCTTCTTTTGGTTCGATTGTTTTAAATGGTCAAGAGATAAAAAAACCAGGCTCCGACAGAGGTTTTGTTTTTCAAGAGTTTGATCAGTTGCTGCCTTGGAAAAGCGCGCTTGAAAATATCGTTTTTGCTATACGCTCTACAAGAAAAATCTCAAAAAAAGAGGCGCGAAACGAAGCGGAGAAACTTTTAAAAAAAGTCAATCTGCAAAAATTTGCAAACTCTTATCCGCATGAACTCTCAGGAGGCATGAAGCAAAGAGTTGCCATAGCCAGATGTTTGGCGTTAAAGTCAAAAGTGATTTTGATGGATGAGCCGTTTGCATCGCTTGATGCTTTAACGCGCCAAAAGATGCAAGAGGAACTTTTGGAGTTGTGGACGGATACGCAATTTACGCTTATTTTTGTGACACACTCTATAGATGAAGCTATCACTTTGGGTACCCGCATTGTAATGCTCTCTCCGCATCCAGGAGAAGTGATAGAGGAGCTTAATGTGGATTTATCAGCTCTTGGTTTGGAGTTTGCTGCACTCAAAGAGAGAATTTCCGATACTCTTTTTAGAAATCGCATGGATTATGTGATATAAAAGGAAAAGTAATGAGTGCAAAAAAGATAACTTCTATAGATAGAGTGAAAAGAACATATGAGCGTGAAGCTCTTCTGAAAAGCGGCAGCGAAGCGAAGATAGAATTATCATTTTGGGAAAGATTTTTCAATAATAATTTTATCCGCAAAACGCTTATTATAATTTCTTTGGCGTTTATCTGGCAGGTGTACTCTTTATATTTAGACAACGAACTTATGTTCCCGACATTTATCTCTACCGTGAAAGCTTTTATAA
>JAIRKW010000161.1 GCA_031259875.1 Campylobacteraceae bacterium | reverse complement strand
AACGGCGGCGGCGTAGATAATGATATAATATACCGCATATTTGACCCGTATTTTACGACAAAACATAAAAGTCTGGGAACGGGCATAGGACTTTACATGTCAAAACAGATTGTAGAAGAGCATATGCAAGGAAGCATAGAGTGCGAAAATATAGAGTACGGTTTCGGCGGCAAAAAGACATATCGCTGCGCGCTGTTTACGGTAAAAATTCCTCTTTTTAAGGATATGCATGAATAAACGGGATTATGCGATTTTGTTGGAATGCAGCGTTTTATATATAGAAGACGAGGCAGACCTTTTAAAGCATACCAGCGCTATTTTGGAAGATTTTGCTAAAAATGTTTACTCTGTACAAAATACAAAAGATGCCTACGAGATAATAAAAACTCAAAATATCGATGTAATTATATCTGATATTTTACTGAAAAATGAAACAGGCATAGAATTTTTAAAAAGGCTGAAAGATGAACTTAATATACATATACCTGCCATTCTCACAACCGCATTTACCGATACGGAATATCTTATAGACGCTATAAAATTAAAGGTTGAAAACTACATAATAAAGCCGATAAATATAAGAGAACTCTTAGATTCAATACATGACGTAGTGCTTCCCAAAATTCAACATAAAGAGATAACTCGCTCTTATAATATAATCAAAACAATATCTGCCGTAACAGACAGCAAACAAGTGGAGATTATACGCTTTATCATTAAAAATTTAGATGAAAATAGTATCTTAAACTATTCATATTCAGATATTATGGAGCGAATCGACGTAAGCAAACCAACAGTGATAAAGCTTTTCAGGCAGTTAGCCGACAGGGGAATTTTGGTAAAAATACAAAATAAAAAATATCGCTTTTACGAAAGCCGTCTGCCGATACCGGAGTAGATTGCAAGATTTGCGGCGCGTGTAAATGTGAAATAATTTATCCTATCTCGATAACTCGTTTGCCTATTTTCTTTCATTGTCTGACTCTTTTGCCTTTTTCTATTATCCTCTTCAAAAAACATCCTATAATCCAAAATAACGTGCGCCTGCTCGAAAGTTCATATACAAAAAACCACTTAATGTTTTTTTAATACTAAAAATGATTTAATTACAAATTATTTAATTACATAGGTAATTATTATCAATATCTATTTTAAAGGTTTCCAATGAACTCAGCAACAAAAAGAATATATGTAGCAATTACGGCAGCAGCACTTTTAACTCAAGTTGGTTTTGCGCAGGAAGTAAGTAATAGCACTATTATGGAACTTGATGAGATAAAAGTCGTAACAGCGATAGGCGTTGAGCAAAATATTGTCGATGCGCCGGCAACAATGACTGTTATATCAGGTGAAGAGCTGCGAAAAAAATCGTATAACGACGTAACGGACGCGCTTAAAAATGTGCCCGGCGTGTATGTTACAGGAGGCGGTTCTCAACAGTCAATTATGCTCAGAGGCATGTCTTCGGCATATACGCTTTTTTTAATAGATAGTAAGCCAATGCAAGGAGGGGATGCATTTGAGTTAAATGGAGGTCTTGCAGGCGCTCAAATGAATTTTTTGCCGCCTTTGGAAGCTATTGAGAGAATAGAAGTTGTAAGAGGACCCGCATCATCGCTTTATGGTTCGGATGCCATGGGAGGCGTTGTAAACATTATCACCAAAAGAGTATCAAATAAATGGGGCGGCGGCGTCACTATGGAGTATATAAAAGCAGGTTCGAACAATAAAATAAATAATGACGGATTTAGTGCGAGCACATATATTAATGCGCCGTTAGCAGAAGATAAATTGTCTTTACAATTAACAGGTTCATACTTAAATCAAGATGAAAGCAATTGGATAGGTTCCGGTGATAGCAGCGAAAGCGATCCTGAATTCAAAAGAAAGACTTTTGGCGCAAAATTTTCTTTAGCCGCAAGCGACAGCGATACATTAGTAATCGGCAATAATTATAATCTTCAAGAAAGAACGCACACGGCAAATAAAAGCAGTACGACAGGCGGTTATACAAAAAGTATTAAAAACAACTACTTTGCGACTCATGAAGGAAAGTATGACAATTTGATAATAAACTCTTATGTGAATTATGATACTGCAAAAAACCCTACAAGAGTTGGCGCCGTTACGGGAAAGGGTATAGATTTTCAAACACTTACATTTAATACGCAAGGAACATATTTTTTTAATTCACACATTATCTCAGCCGGTGCAAATTATAAAAAAGAAAAACTTACAGATGGCGGAACAAGCTCTACAAATCAAGTGGTAATCATGAAAAGAGACCAATACTCTTTGTTTGCCGAAGATGAGTGGAGCATACTTGATGATTTAACGTTAAGCTTAAGCGGTAGATTTGACGATAACGAAAAGTTTGGCAGCCATTTTAGTCCGAAAGCATATTTAATTTATCATTTAACAGATGAACTTACATTCAAAGGCGGAGTAACAAGCGGTTATAAAGCGCCCTCACTCAGACAGGCAGCGCCTGATTTTTCCGGAGTTTCAATGGGTGGCGTTATGATTGGAAATCCTGATTTAACTCCCGAGACAAGCATTAACTACGAAGTTGGTATAAATTATGACGATAAAGATTTGGGACTGAGTGCCAGTGTTGTTGCTTTCAAAACTGATTTTAAAGACAAAATCACAAGAACGAGCAGAATTTGCCAACCAAACGTCAGTTGTACTTATAAGGGCACAACATATCCTGCGCACCAATATGGATACACAGGTTATGAAAATGTTGACGAGGTAGAATTTACAGGATTTGAACACACTCTTGATTTTAATATACTAAAAAGTTTAACATACAGACATAGTTACACTTATACAAAATCCGAACAAAAAACCGGTGACAATACAGGCAAACCGTTAAACAATACACCAAAACGTATGTTTAATGTGGCGCTTGATTATGATTTGACAAGTAAATTTAATGTCTGGACACAAGCAAATTATAGAAGCGAATCCGTTAGTTATACTGGAACAAGCGGAACCCCGCAATATACATTTGTTGATGTGGGATTAATATATAGAGCAGAAAAAAATCTGGATTTAAAGTTTGGAGTGTATAACGTTTTCAATAAAGAGGTAACAAACGAAGATTCGAGTTATGTTTTAGACGGCATAAAGTATAATGCATCATTTACTTACAGATTTTAATCAAAAAATATTAATCCGAAAAAGTTAATTTTTCGGATTAATATATCAATTTACAAAATGGGTTTATTGTGAATCAAAACAGCAAATATATAACCGACGTTGCTTATCCTCTCTATTTTTATAAAGAGATACAGCCTTTATGGCTTTGTACAATTGTAAAATTTTTAGGCTTAATCCCGCCGAATGATGAGAATTTTACATATTGTGAACTTGGGTGCGGGGCAGGATTGAATTTGATAATAGCCGCTACATTTAATCAAAAATCAAAATTTATCGGTATGGATTTTAACGAAAAACATATAAATTATGCGAAAAATGCCGTAAAACAAATCGGTTTAAAAAATATAGAATTTTTACATGTAGATTTTGAAAAGTTTTTGAAAAGCACAAACTTAAAGTTCGATTTCATAGTTTGCCATGGAGTCTGGTCGTGGATATCCAAAAAAGAGCAAAAAAATATTTTAGATATTGCAGCTAAAACATTAAAATCAAAAGGGCTGTTTTATCTGCACTATATGTGTCATCCGGGCTCCACTCACACACTCGAATTGCAAAAACTTTTAAATATTTTATCCCTGCATACAGATGGAAATTCGGCTGCAAAGATAGAGTATGCATTTGGCAAGCTTAAAGAGATAGCAAAAAGCGGTATTTTCTTAAATAGAGTCGGCTTTGATGAGTATCTAAAAAAGTTAGAGAGTAAAACCGCCAACTATTTAGCTCATGAATTTTTAACCGATAATTGGAGCGTTGAGCATTCTGTTGATATACACTCAATTGTTGCACAAACAGGAGCAATATATATTGGCAGCGCGAATATTTTTGAAAACATTGATGATAGTTTGTCAATCCCTGCTCAAATGCAACAAAGCGTATCGGATGTTTCGTCTATCATTTTAAAAGAGATGTTAAAAGATTTGGCAAGAAATCAGGCAAACAGAATGGATTTGTTTCAAAAAGAGCCAAAAATGCCCGATAAAGAGAAGCGATTATCACAGATTGATGATGTTTGTTTTAAGCTTTTATCAAACCCTGTAACGAAAGAAGGCGCAAAGTTTAATACGCCAATTGGAGAAATTAACGCGCCGCTTGAACTTTTGAATCCCGTAATAGACAGATTGAAACAAAAAGCGACAACATTCGGACGGTTAAAACAATTGCCGATTTTTACAAACAATATGAGAGTTTTATTTCAGACAATAGAGTTATTAATAATGCAAGGCAATATCCATGTAAGCAAAAATATACTTTATGAGAAATCAAAAGAGTTGCATGAACTTACAAAATGGATTGATAAAAATAGAATATCCATACAAATCATTCCAGAGTGTCAAACGGCAATAATTTTGTGATAAGAGAATAAGCTTATTAAAATAAACCATGTTTTATTTTAAACGAAAAGCGTTGAAAAAGCCCTTTTCTAAACTCTTTTGCATGTAGAGATTTTAGTATGGACAAATGTGTTTGGAAGGGTATTTTAATACTGTTTAAATTTAAGGTTCTATAACATTTTATCTAAACTGCTCTCCTGACTAATCAAGGAGAAGTCGTGAAGAACAAGTATTTTAAGCATTCCCTGCTATCAGAGTCCAAGTTTAGACAGACAGTCAAACTTTTTTTGTTGATATGGAAGTTTTAAAGATAGTCAAACTTACAAATATTAACACAGATACTATAAACAGCTTGTTTGACAAGTTCCGTGAAAGAGTAGCGCTCCTATCAGAACAAGGGTCCTGTTTTACCAAAGGAGAGATTGAGATTGATGAGAATTACTTTGGAGTAAAAAGAGTAAAGAGTAAAAAAGGAAGACAAGATAAAGTATAAATCGTTAGAAACTGCTCTACATCTGAACCTGTTCTAATTATAAGAAGGTTTGCTCCCAATGATTCAACCACCTACTCCGATGAATGCTTACGATGGTTTGGTCAATATGGGATATAAAGATTTATATGGTCAAATATTCAGACGACGTCTTTGCCAATACCCATACTTTTGGGGTATAGCCAAAACTATATTAGTTAAGCTTAAAAGGATAAGACAAAATAAGTTCTATCTTTACCTTTAAGAAGACGGGGTGGAGGTTTAACCATAGAGGCGAAAGCTTGTATGATATACTGTTGAGAGAGTTTGGACGCAGATCGATTTAAAATGTTCTAAAGCCTTATTTAAAATACCCCTTTTAGTTACAAAAATAAAAAAACAGGTGTTGAAAAGTTTTTTATCGCGCTTAATCCTCTATTCTTATCATAATAGGTTTTGTTGACACAAACGATAACTTTTCTATCTCTTCGAGTGCTTTTTGTACATTGGCCTCTTTGCACTTGTGAGTTGCAAAAAAGATTGTTGTAAAAGCAGATGTTTTAGTTTCATTTTTCTGTAAAAAGCTCTCTATAGAGATTTGCAAATTCTCTAAAATAGCGGCGATTTTAGCCAAAACTCCTATCTCATCTTTGACTTTTACCCTAAAGTAATACCTGGTCTCAACCTCATCTTTTGGCATAAGCGTCAGTCTGCCGTTCTCAAGCGGTTCTTTGAAGCCAAGCATTGGTGATTTGCCTTCTCTGGCTATATCCAC
>JAIRKW010000123.1 GCA_031259875.1 Campylobacteraceae bacterium | reverse complement strand
CCCTCCAATTTTTCCAGCACAAACAGTGCAAAATCAATAGCCGTAGCAGGTCCTTGCGAAGTGATAATATTATCACTGTTTACAACAACTTTTTTATCCGCCGTGTACCCTTCAATCCCAATTACATACTCCATTGACGGAAAGCAAGTATACTCACCTTTTAGAACTCCGGCTGTTTTTAAGACATACGGCGCGGCGCATATTGCAGCAAGTGTCTTGCCGGCTTTTTCATGAGCTTGCAGCATTTCCAACAATCTTTCGGATTTAGCAAGATTTTTATGTCCTTCATTGCCTCCAGGAAGTACTATCATATCAAAATCACTCTCGTCTGCCTCTTCTAAAAGCGTATCTGCCGTAATAATAATATTATTCGCGCCATTTACGCTTTGCTTTATAAGCGCGGCAGTTATGACTTCAACTCCACCCCTTCGCAAAATATCTATAACAGCTATCGCCTCTATCTCTTCAAACCCATCTGCCAACGGCACCAAAACTCTTGACATTTTGTACTCCTACAATGTAAATTATAAAATTAAATTATTGGCGCGAACACCAAAACCTCATTCTGATATGTTAAATTTTTAACAAAATTAATAAATTATACAGTCAAATCAAAGCTTTACAGTTACAGCTCCTGCTCCGCTTTGATTGGCGTCAAAAAACTCTTTGACACTTGGGTGTGTTTTTAGAAAATTTCTTACGGCAAATGCCAGTTTTCCGCTCCCAACGCCATGACATATGCGAACTTCATCAAACCCTGCCAATAGTGCGTCAGATAAAAACTTATCGCACTTCTCTATAGCTTCATCTGCACGCAGAGCATGTAAATCAAGCGTAACGCTTGCCGACTGCGGACGCAGGAGCGAAATATTCGTTTTTGATTTTACAATCTGTTTTGGCTCAATGCCGTATATTTTCTTCAAAGAACTCTTTAAAAGCCGCATTGTAACGCCTTCTATATCTACGCTTACCTCATCTTTTTTAATAGCTGTAACAATGCCTTTTAGCGTGCCGTATTTAACTCTGTCACCTGCTTTTAACTCTTCGTCAACAAGAGGTTTTGGCGGCGTGATACTCTTTTTGGCTTTGTCGGCTTTGTTTAAAAGTCTATGTATCTCTTTACTCTCATTTTGACGCGCAGCGGATTTGGCAAGATTTACAGCCTCTTGATACTCACACTCAAATTTGAACTTCAATGTTTCAAACTCTTTTGTCTGAATCTCTTTTTGTTCTTCCAAAGAATTGGAAAGCTTTTCTATCTTGTGCGTTTTTGCCTCTATCTCTTTGAGTTTTTCTCTTGTTTTTAATTCCAAATCTATATTTTTTTGTATCAAATCATTAAGTTTCTCTTTATCTTCACCATATAAAACACGCGCTTTCTCTACTATATTTTGCGCTATGCCATACCGCAAAGCCGTCTCAAACGCATAACTCTTACCAATAGTTCCGGCTAAAAAATTATACGTCGGACGCTGTCTTTTTTCATCGTACAAAGCCGCTAAAAGCTCTACTTGTTCATTTGCTGCAAGCATTGAAGCAAGCCGCTTATGGTGAGTAGTAATGACGATTTTTATCTCTTTTTTGATTAAAAATTCCAAAATGGCACAAAAAAGATTTGCCGCTTCATCGGCATCTGTGCCAAGCTCTATCTCATCAACACCGACCAAAACAGCATTTAATGTAAAGAGCTTATTAAATTCCATCATACGTCCGGCAAACGTAGAGATATCATTTTTAACATTTTGCGTATCTTCTATCACAGCTTTTATATGTTTAAAACTTCCAATATGCGACCGAGATGCATTTATCTTCATCGGCAGCAGATATTTTGCTAAAAATGCCGCGCTTAATATAGATTTTAAAAGCATTGTTTTGCCGCCGGCATTTACGCCCGTTATAAGCAAGATACTCTTTTTAAACTCAACGCTCACCCTTTTTGGCTCTTTTAACGCAGGATGTGCGAACTCTTTTAAAATCATCTCTTTATCTCTGCTTGGCAGAATAAACTCCATATCGTTTGCTTTAGCGAACATAACACGCGCCAAGTAGTTATCAAAACGGTCAAATTCTTTGTTTATAAATTTCAAAAAAAGCCTGTTTTTTTCAAACTCTGTACTTATTTTTTTGGCATATTCGTATATAAGAGCTTCTCTTTGACTTAAAATTTCCGTTTCCTGTTTTTGCAAGCCTTCAAGCGCGCTTGGCACAACATAAAAATACCCGCCGGCACTTCGTCCTGCAACTGCTCCTTTAAGAGCATACGTATATCCGCCGCGCAGCAGCAGAGTCTCTTGAGAATTTATAAAATGTATCTGTGTATCTACCAAAAACTCTTGCAATTTTGAAGATGAGATAAGTGACTTTAAAACACCGTTTATCTTCTCTTTGACCACTTTAAGAGCGGAGTTTATTGCCCCAAATCTTGGGTCTATCTCTTCTTTTAAACCGCCTTTATTATCAAACCAGCTCTCTATATCCAAAACAGAGTGCGGTATATTCACACCTAAAATCCACTCTGCCAAAGAGCCTTCAAATTTCTTTGATTTAAGATATAAAAAGTAACGCACTATTTTGACAAATTCCCAAATCTCATCTATATGCAATGTGCCGTGCTTTGAAAGGTGCGTTAGTTTGACGTCAAGATTTACCGCAGAAGGAGGAGGTATTAGCTCGTAATGACAAAGTTCATTTATAAAGCGAAAATGTAAAGAACTGTCTCCCTCCATAAAGAGCGGTTTTTCTCGCGCAAGATAGTTTTTGTACCGCGCAATATAATCGTCCAAATCAAGAGAAGAGATAAGTTTGTCCACTATTTGACCTCGCAATCCTCTATAGAGATAATGCTTTGTCCTGCTTTTTTTTGCGTAAAGACTTTTGTGCCGCCGACAAAAGTAAAATCAGCTGATGTTACTTCGTGCTCTTTGCAAACGAGAGTTTTGTTTTGATTGAAGGCATCCAAAAGCTCTCTGTTTAATTTACTCTGTTTCGTGCCGCTTATTTCGTAAAATGCTATAACGCCTATAAGCAGCAATATTAATGTGCCGATAATAAGATGCTTGGCAAATGTAAATCTACCACTTTTTGAGTAGAAGATAAACATAATTATAAACAATAAAATTACTGCCAAAATCGCACGCACAAAAATTATCATTAAAAAGCTCCTCTTAGCTGATATGTAATATCGCCCGCACCAAATCCGATAACAAGTCCTTTATCTATCTTTTTTATAACATTGCCGTCTTTTAAAACTAAAATAGCATTTTCGATTCTTTCGATTTTGTCAGCAAATATCGGATTGTATGAGGCAAATTCATTCTCAAAATCTATATCCATTTTTGTCTCACCTGCTGAATAGACAGGCAGAACTATCAACTCTCCTGCACCTTCAAAACAGTGCGTAAAAGCCTTTAAATTATCCATAACGCGTGAATATTTATGCGGCTGCCATATTGCCGTTATTTTATCAAAACCTGCCATTTGGGCATAAATATCCGTTGATTTAAGAGTCGCTTTTATCTCGGTGGGATGATGCGCATAGTCATCTATAAGAATAAAATCTTTTGAATTTTTTATGATGTCAAAACGTTTTTTAATACCTTTGAACTCTTTTAATTTTTCTCGTATCACTTCAAGCGGCAGTTCATTTAATGCTGCCAAAATCGCCAAAGAGGCGTCAAGCGCAATATGATACCCAATACCATACACTTCAAATGAACCTAAATCTTTAAGCGTAAAAACAGTATACGGCTCACCATTTTTTACAATATAGCGCAAATCTTTTATATCACGGCTTGGAAAAAGTCTTATCGCTTCGAGTTTTGTCAGAGTACTCAAGAAATCATCTTCGGCATTTATAACCCTTATTTTCGCGCTCAAAAGGAAATTTGTATACGCACCGTAAAAACGGTTCAAATCATGCCCATAATACTCCATATGTTCCGGTTCGGCATTGGTTACTACGGCGATATATGGATTTGAATTTAAAAAACTCTCGTCACTTTCATCTGCTTCAAATACGATATTGCTGCTGTCGTGCAAAAGCATATTTGAGCCAAACTGCTTACTTATCGCACCTATTATCATTGAGCCGTTTATAAGAGAGGCTAGCATCGCGCTTGTAGTACTTTTGCCGTGCGCTCCGCATACTGAAAATACACGCTTTTCTTTTAAGATAAACGGCAAAGCGTCTTTGCGGGAAAAGATAATCTTACCCTCATTTTTAGCTTTTATAAGTTCCATATTTGACTCTTTTATCGCCGCCGAATAAACTACAAAATCTTGGTCATTAATAGCATTTTCATTATGCGGAATAGTTACTTTGACCCCCTCCTCCTCAAGCTCTTTTGTTGTCCTAGAAGCTTTAATATCAGAGCCTGTTATCTCATATCCCTGCTGTTTTAAAAATCTCGCCAATGCCGAAATACCAATACCGCCAATACCTATAAAGTGTATTTTTTTCAATTATCTGCCTTTTATAAAATCTGCTGTTCTTTGCAAAGCTTCCCCTAAATCTCTCTCTTCCAAAACAAGCGCTATTCGCACATATCCTTTGCCGGCACTTTCGCGCCCAAGGTAACTTCCGGGCAAAACCTTAACATTTTTCTTTTCATAAAGTTTTTTTGCAAACTCTTCGTCATTATCAACCTCAAGCCAAATATAAAATGTCGCTTTGCTTCTGTCAACACCCAAAATCTCTTTTGCTATTTCAAAATTTTTAATATATTTCAGCCTTGTCTCATGCGTATGTAAATCATCACTCCACGCTTTGGCAGCAGCAAACTGCACAGGAACGCCTGCTGCGCAGCCGGCATATGTTCTATATTTGGCGTACTGCATCAATAAAGAGCTGTCTCCTGCCGCAAAACCTGAACGCAAAGAGGGCGCGCAAGAACGTTTGGAGACAGAGTTTAATACCAAAATATTTTTAAAGCTCTTATTTCCTATTTCTATGCTCGCTTCCAAAAGCGAATGCGGCGGTTTATCACAATAAATCTCGCTGTAACACTCATCGTTTATTAATATGAAATTATATTTCAGCGCCAACGCCGTCCACTCTTTCAATTCGTCCAAACTCATTACCGAAGCAGTCGGATTAGACGGGGAATTCAATATCACCAAATCGCATTTTCTTAACACTCCCTCATCAATGCGCGGCTTAAAATCATTCTCCTTTTTAAGTTCCAAATAGACGCTGCGCGCTCTCGAGGCTATTGCCGCACCCTCATAAATTTGATAAAAAGGATTAGGATAAGCTATTAGCGGATTTGGTTTATCAAAAAGCAAAAATTGCGGTAAATTAAATAATGCTTCTCTAGTACCCATAGTCGTTACAAGTTCATTTGGTTGCAAAAAGACGCTAAAACGCCTGCGCACAAAATCTATCTGCGCATCGCGCAATACCTGCTCGCCTGCAATTTTAGGATATTTATTTAAAAAATGCGCGCTATTTTTGAAAGTCTCTATTATAAATTTCGGAGTTTCAAACTGCGGTTCGCCTATTGTCAAAGCAAGCGGTTTTAATTTCTCATCAGGAACGACAGAACCTAAAAGAACGTTTAATTTCTCAAATGGATATGGCTGAAAATACATCATATTCCTCAAAAGCTAAATTACATGATTTTACCAAACAAAGGCTTAAATACCACAGCCATTATTCGATTATTTATAATAGAATCTAAGACATTTTTGTAACAATCAAAGAATAATTAAAACAATTTGTGATAAAATCTTTTGATTTACATTTTTAGGATTTCACTATGAAAACAAAGTTAGTCTGTTTTGCGGGATTCATGATATGTTTAGCTTCTTTTGCTTATGCGCAGTTAAGCGGAGCTGGTACAAGCTCTTATGTCTGTTTTAGCTGTCATAAGGACCAAGCCAAGGATTGGGCTACTACCTGGCATTCACGCTCACACATTGATAGCAATCCAATATATAAAGCTATGATAAATTATATCAGCCGCGTTACATACCAGCCTGAAGAGAGCGTGCTTGTAGGCTGTGCGCAGTGTCATAACCCGAAAATGACTATTAAAGAGATTAGCAGCAAAGACTCATTCAACTTAGCTAAAGTTTTAAATGTTGAAACAGAACAGACAAAACGCATTGAAGCCTCTGTAGGCGACGCCAATATAAAAGACGGCATCAGCTGTAATATCTGTCACAATGTACAAGAGATAAACGAGAGTATGAATATGGAAATGAGAGGCTTTAAAGCCATAGAATGGGGACCAAATGACGTAATTTACGGACCTTTTGAAGACGACGGAAGAGCTGGTATCCATAAATCCGTACAAAAAGAGCATTTTACTAACTCTGATAAACTTTGTATGGTTTGCCACTTCGGCGGCAATAATGCAAACAAAATCGAATTATATGCTACAGGTAAAGAGTTCTTGGGAAGCGGCGAGACAAGCCAAAGATGTGCCGATTGTCATATGAGTACAAAAAGAAAAGGTATTATAACTCCGGAAATAACAAGACCGGGCACTACAGCAAATGAAAGAGAGATTCGCTCACACTTATTTGAAGGCGCAAGAAACAGTGATATATTGAAAGAGACGTTGTCTATTGATGCAAAATCTGAAGGCAGCAATCTAATACTTAAACTTACAAACCTCACGCCCCACAAAGCTCCAACCGGTTTTGGCGGCAGAAGCATGGACGTTAAAATAGAATTCAAAAACGGCGCAAATGTCTTGGATACGCAAATTTACACGCTTGAGACAGTATATGTAGACAAAAAAGGTAAAGAGATAGTGCCATACATTGCAGCGTCCATCAAGAGCGATAACAGACTTACTCCGTATGAGACAAGAAAATTGAGTATTCCAAAATTCCGGGGTGCTACGGATGTTAAAATAACTGTAACTTACAGACTTGTAAGCGACAGAATATTAAAGCTTATCAATTTCAGCGATGCTACGTTTAATAAAGATTATCCGGTTGCGTCGTTGGACTTAAAATTATAAAAAATAAAGGCAGGGTTTTAATCTTGCCTTTTTTATCTTGTTTTTTAAGAAATTAAATATTTCGTATTGCAAGACTCAATTTTTTTACTGCAAAAAATACAATAAGCGAGTAAATTTCACGACAATACCTAGTTTTGAAAAATATAATAATCTGCCAGTACTATTTTACTTTTACTGCCTAAGTAAAATAGACGCTTTTTGCAAACATTGTTATTGCAAGTTGATGAAGTCAGCATGGTAATTTAATGTTTTTAACTCAAAACTGCAAATCTTTCATTTCTTGAACAGAGTTGAAATAGTTAACTATTTTTGGCGGTTTCTATAGATTACTGCGTCGTACTTCGCACTCTTTAATAGATGGTGTTCATAACAATCTAATAAATTAATGCCTGTTTTTTATTTGAATAAAAAATGACAAATTTTCTGTCGTTGCAGTGTTATATGATATCGGAAAATAACTGTATTATTTGTACTACTTCCATTATGACTTTTTTAATAACAAAACCAAGAAATAATCAGCCAATATACACTTAAGAAGACGCGGAGTCTATAAAAAAGCTTTTTTAAACCCTTCAGCTTAAAATCTCAAACCTTTTAAAATGAGTTGGCTTCCAACTCTCAAAACTACTCATAAAAACAAATAATCCCAATTGTATCAACTCTTTTACAAAAGTCCTTTTTTAATAAGTTGATTTCTAAAACCCCACGCTTTTCTGGCTTCCAAGACTACGTCAGCGTCTATTTCGCTTACAAGCATCTCTTCATTATCGCCCAATGAAGCTTCGATTATACCTTCAGGCGAATAAAGAGCGCTGCTGCCATAAAAATACCACGAATGTGTTTTGTCTTTAAAGCTTCCTATCCTATTTACACGCAGGATATAAACGCCGTTTAAAAATGCTCTGGTTTTCAACAGTTCATTCCATCTTGAACGCGATTCAAATGCGCCAACGCTAGGCACCAAAACCAAATCGACTCTTTTTTTTAAAATCTCCCGCCAAAGCAGGTCAAAATGCGCTTCAAAACCGCTGATAATGCCTATTTTTAACCCTTCATGCGTAAATATCGGCACAGACATATCTTTTGTATTGTTGGCAAAAAATTTATCCTCATCCCAATGCTTATAATTTATCAAAAATTTTTGCTCATAAAAAAGCGTAATATTTGGCATAAAGCGCGCAACAACTTTATAAAGTTTCTCTTTTTTGTATAAAACTACAGGCGCAATTATCGTAAGATTATATTCTTTGGCAAGCTTTTTAAAGAGTGTGAGTTTATGTTCGGACTGCTCTTTTATCATAGGGACAGGAATCTTCTCAAGCTCTTTAAAAAAGCTGTTCAGCACATATTCGCCAAGCACTATAAGATTAATACCGTTTTTAGCGCAAATCCTCACATAATAGTCTGCCTTTGCCTCGCTCATGGGCAGAGTTTGGAGTTGAATAGCTGCGATTTTGACACTCATGAGTCAATCTCATTTGACAAAATCTCAAACTCCTGCTTAGCCTCCTCCAGTAGATTTGACGCCTCTTTTAAGATTTTTATTCCATCTTTATAATAAGTCATACTATCTTCAAGCGACAATGTTGGTTCGCTAAGTTTATTTAAAAGCACTTTCGCTTTTTCAAGCTTATCTTCAAACTTCTCCGTCTTTGCCATTGCAAATCTCCTCCATCAAAGCTTTTTTTATATAAAAATCAAACTTTTCATATTCTACCAAAAACGCATCATGTCCATAATCGCTCTCAACACAAACAAATTCAGTCATATCTTCTCTGCCGAGCTCGTAAAGCGTATCTCTTATAAGTTCCATCTCATCTGGTAAAAACAGCAAATCGCCCTTAAATGCAATAAGATAAACTTTTGCTTTTATGGAGCTGAAAGAATCTTTCAAAGATTCATAATTTCTTGCCGCATCAAAAATATTCATCGCTTTTATAATGTAAAGATAACTCAAAGGGTCAAACCGTCTTGAAAAACTATAACCGTTATACTCCAGATATTTCTCGGCTTGAAAACGCCCAAAAAGCTCGTAAAGACCGTCTGTATCTACATAATTTCTATCAAATTTTCTGCGCATTGAGTACGGCGAGAGAAAACTTATATGCCCCGCCATTCGCCCAAGAGCCAATCCAAAAAGTCCTTCGTCCTTAAAAGCGTCTTCATCGTACTGCCCGTTTTTAAACTGTGGATCATTTAAAATGCCGTCCATAGCTATTTTATTAAATGAGATAGCCCACGGCGAGGTTGCGGACGTACCGGCTAAACATATAATACGCTTAGCAAAATCAGGGTACTCTATAGAACAGCAAAGAGCCTGCATTGCGCCCAAACTGCCGCCTATGGCAGCATAAACGCTTTTAAATCCAAGTCTTGCAAAAAGATTTTGCTGTACGCGCACCATATCACTTATTGTAATAACTGGAAATTTCAAGCGGTACGGTTCATCTGTGGACGGATTAACGGACATAGGACCTGTCGTACCGTTGCAGCCGCCTAAGATATTGGAGCAGATAACGAAAAACTTTGTTGTATCTATTATTTTACCGTCGCCTATAAGCGAATCCCACCAGCCGCTTTTATTATCACCTTCGTAACGCCCTGCGGCATGCTGCGAACCTGTTAGGGCGTGAAAAATTACTATAACATTGCTTTTATCTGCGTTTAATTCGCCGTATGTTTCATATGCAACACTGTAAGATTCCAAGATTCGTCCGCTTTCCAAATATAACGGCGAACTGAAATGTTCAATCTTTTGAGTTATGACCACATACGACCTTTTTTTAGTAAAATTTGCTTATTATATCTAAAAATACTTTTAGACAAAACCCTTTAAATGCACGTATTTGCACTGCATAAAAACAGAGCTTTGCCATTTTTGAAGTGTTTTTTACTCTTTTATTCTGTAATTAGGCGCTTCTTGTGTAATGATAACATCGTGTACGTGGCTTTCTTTAAGTCCTGCACTTGTGATTTCCACAAATTCAGCTCTGTCTTGAAAATCCGCTATATTTTTAGCCCCAACGTAACCCATAGACGAGCGGAGACCACCTATCATTTGATGAATTACGTTTTTGATAGTTCCAGCATACGGCACACGACCTTCTATGCCTTCCGGCACTAATTTATCAGCCGCTGTTCCCTCTTGAAAATATCTGTCTGTGCTGCCCTTTGTCATAGCGCCTATGCTGCCCATTCCGCGGTATGTTTTGTATTGCCTGCCTTGAAAAATGATAAGCTCTCCCGGACTCTCATCGGTTCCTGCAAGTAAACTTCCTATCATAACGCAACTCGCACCTACTGCTAATGCTTTGGCTATATCGCCTGAATATTTTATACCGCCGTCGGCTATAATGGGAACTCCATGTTTTTTGCCTTCTCTTGCGCATTCATCTATTGCAGAAATTTGCGGCACACCCACTCCTGCGACTATTCTTGTCGTGCAGATTGAGCCGGGTCCTATGCCAACTTTTACACCGTCAGCACCTGCTCTTACCAATGCTTCAACGCCCTCGGCAGTAGCAACATTGCCTGCAATTACCTGCACATCAAAATCTTTTTTAATATTTTTTACTGTATCTATTATACCTTTTGAATGCCCGTGCGCAGAATCAAGAACTACCACATCCACACCTGCTTCAACCAAAGCTTTAACTCTGTCAAGCTGCCCTACTCCAACAGCTGCTCCTACTCTTAGGCGTCCGAATTCATCTTTGTTTGCCTGCGGATATTCTTGTCGTTTTTTCAAATCTTTTATGGTAATAAGTCCTTCAAGTTTGCCATCTTCGCTTACTATCGGAAGTTTTTCTACTTTATTTGTCTGAAATATCTTCTCCGCGTCATTAAGATTGATGCCTTTCAAAGCAGTTATAAGAGGTGGTTTTGTCATTACTTCATCAACTGTTTTACTATAATCGGTTTCAAAGCGCAAATCGCGGTTGGTCAGTATGCCGATAAGTTTTCTGTCTTTATCGATTACAGGCACACCCGAAATTCTGTATTCAGACATGATATCCAGCGCATCTTGTATCGTCTGCTGCGCTTCAACAGAAACAGGGTCTATTATGATGCCGCTCTCACTCTTTTTAACGCGTCTGATTTCACGTGCTTGGGAAGCGATATCCATATTTTTATGCACGATGCCAATGCCGCCGAGTCTTGCCATCATAATCGCCGCTCTGTGCTCCGTTACCGTGTCCATCGCCGCAGAGATAATAGGAGTATTTAATGGAATACTTCGCGTGAGTTTTGTCGAAATATCAACCTCTCTTGGCAAAATCTCCGAATACTGCGGAACTAATAATACATCTTCAAAAGTTAGAGTTTTAGCGCGGATTTTCATAAAATTATTTTCCTTTCAAAATTGTTTCCAAACTTAATGCACCGTCAAGCAATGTTTGTTCATCAAATGGTTTAGCTATCAATTGCCCGCCTACCGGAAGTCCGTTATCTCCTTTTCCTATCGGCACAGATATAGCAGGAACTCCTGCGAGATTGACTCCTATTGTGTAAATATCGCTAAGATACATCTCAAGAGGATTGCTTATTTGTCCGAATTTAAATGCCGTTGTAGGCGTAACGGGAGAAAAGATAAGGTCTGCTTCTTTGAAAATATTTTCATAATTCTCTTTTATCAAATGTCTTGCTTTTTGAGCTTGGATGTAGTAAGCATCATAATATCCGCTGCTTAGCACAAAAGTACCCAGCAAAATTCTGCGTTTTACCTCATCGCCGAACCCTTCGCTCCTTGTTTTCACATACATCTCTTTCAGGTTTTCACCCTCAACTCTTCTGCCGTATCTTACTCCGTCAAAACGGCTTAAGTTTGCGCTCGCTTCGGCTGTAGCGACAACATAGTATGTCGCAACGTCGTATTTTGAATTCAGCATATTTTTATATATTATCTCATGCCCGTTTGAGCGCAAAGCGGCTATAGAGTTTTGTACGCTTTTTTGTATATCTTCGGAAGCTTCATTCAAAAAGTTTTCAATGACTGCGATTTTTAATTTTCTATTGGGATTAAGTTTTGGGGCTATCGGAGTATGCACGATATTCGCACTTGTAGAGTCTTTTGATTCATGCCCTGCGATAATATCAAATAAAATTGCGGCATCTTCCACATTTTGCGTGATAGGACCTATCTGGTCTAAAGAGCTTGAAAAAGCAGTCAAACCGTAACGGCTCACTTTTCCGTATGTCGGTTTTAACCCTACGCATCCGCAAAAAGCTGCCGGCTGACGGATACTTCCTCCAGTATCACTTCCAAGAGCAGCTATTGCTATTCCGCCGGCAACCGCCGCTGCGCTTCCGCCGCTGCTTCCTCCGGGAACCCGCTCATTGTCTGCAGGATTTAACGTTTTGCCGTAAAATGAGGTTGCCGTTGTGCTTCCCATAGCAAATTCGTCCATATTTGTTCTGCCGAATGCGCTTAAATTCGCTTTTGCCATGTTTGTAATAACAGTAGCATCATATGGAGATACGTATCCTTGCAATATTTTAGATGAACACGTAACGCTCCATCCTTTCACTTGAATATTGTCTTTAACAGCTATGGGGATACCCTCGCCGTTTGTATTTATCTCTTCATTTGTCAGTTGTTCTACATAAGCGCCGAGATACTTCGTCTCTTTTATCTTTTTTGCGAGGTCTGCTCTTAACTCTTTTATCTCATCTTTGTTTAATTTCAATGCCTCTTTTAGCGTTATCATCTTAATCTTTATCCTTTAGCCTTTTTGTTTTCATATTTACAAGAAATATCGCAGCGGCAATAACCAAACATACAACGATAACCACTCCTGCAACATATAAAAACGGAACCGGTTTTGTAAAATCAACCATTTATCACCTTCGCGCAGCGAGGACATAAATGCTCTTCGCTTTGAGATTTAAATTTCCAGCATCTCGGGCATTTTTTATCAACGGCTCTTGTTATGACAAAATGCTCTTTATCAATATCAAACTCGCCCAAAATTTCCCCATTTGACGATGAGACAACTTCGCTTATTGTAAACCAGTCTTCGGCATCCTGTAAACTCATTTCTTTAAATTCGCCAGCTTTTGTTACAAGGTTTAACTCTAATGTTGATTTTATTATCTTCTCTTTTTTAAGCTTGTCTACTATTTCAAAAAATTTCTCTCTTGCAAGTTTCAAAAATTCCGTATTCAGCTTAGATTTAACTTCGGTCAAAGGTACATACTCCATATCAAAAGCATCTGTTTTATCTTTTTTTATAATATTGGGAGCATAATCTGTAATTTCATCAACTGTATATGTAAGAACAGGCGCCACAAGCGGCAGCATTGCTTCAAGTATCAATGCCATCGCACTTTGAGCAGAACGTCTGGTCTTGGAATCTTTAGCGTCGCAGTAGAGTCTATCTTTGCTTATATCCATATATATTCCACTAAGTTCCGCAGCTATAAAGTTATTTAAAAGCGAATATCCCTTTGAAAAATCATATACACCAAATGCCTCTTTTACTTCGTCAAACACGCCTTTTGCTGCGCTTAGTATCCATCTGTCTACAGCTCCGAGCTCTTTTGGCTCCAAAACCGTCTCAAGGTCATTGGTGCAAGAGAGTAAAAATCTAAATGTATTTCTTATCTTTCTATACTGCTCGGCAACTTGCTTTATGATATTTTCACTGATTTTGACCTCTGCTGTGTAATCGCTTATACCTACCCAAAGTCTTAAAATCTCAACGCCGTATCTTTTTGCGATATCAGACGGTGCTACACCGTTTCCTTTGGATTTGCTCATCTTTTCACCTTTTTCGTCAACAGTGAAACCATGAGTCAAGATATTTTTATAAGGAGCTTTGCCGTTAACCGCCGTACTTACTAAAAGCGAACTTTGAAACCAACCTCTGTGCTGATCACTTCCCTCAAGATACATATCCGAAGGATAATTCCCGCCGTCATAATTTTTTGAGTCTAAAACCGCTCTCCAAGTACTTCCGCTGTCAAACCAAACGTCTAAAATATCCATAACTTTTTCAAGATTTTCAGGATTTAATTTCGAGTTTTCGGGCAGCAAATCTTTTATCTCTTTATCCCACCAAACATCAGCGCCATATTTTTCAAAAAGTGCTGCGGTATTTTCCAAAATAGCATCGTCATATATAGCTTCGCCGGTCGTTTTATCTCTGAAAAACGCTATAGGCACACCCCAATCGCGCTGTCTTGAGATGCACCAATCGGGACGGTTCTCTATCATACTGCTAAGTCTTTTATATCCTGCTTGCGGGTAAAATTTCAACTTTTCTATCTCATTCAAAGCTTTTGCCCGCAGACTCAACTCCTCTTTTGCCTCATCCATCGCTATAAACCACTGCTTTGTAGCACGGTAAATAACAGGCGTATGCGTTCTCCAGCAGTAAGGATATGAGTGGACAAATTTAGAGCATTTTAAGAGTGAATTTCCCAAAAGTTCCAAAATCTTCTCATTTGCTTTGAATACATGTACTCCTACAAACTCTTCCGGATTTGGCAAAAGCTTTTCACGCACAACACTTTGGTCATATTTGCCGTCTTCATCTACAGGCATAATGGTTTTAATACCGTAAATCAAAGCAACCTTATAGTCATCATCTCCATGCCCCGGAGCCGTATGGACAAGACCTGAACCTCCGTCCATCAACACGTGAGAACCCAATATCAATTGTGATTTGCGTCCGTTCAGAGGATTTAAGGCATACGTATTTTCCAAAATCTTGGCTTTAAAACTCTTTTTGATTTTGCCCTCTGTAATGCCAAGTTCTATCAAAGCCTCCAGCCGCGCTTTGGCTGCTATCAAATTCTCACCTGTTAAAACATACTCTTCATCCGGATTAAAAGCTATTGCCATATTTGCAGGCAATGTCCATGGAGTCGTTGTCCAAATAACAGCTTTTGCATTTGAAACGCCAAGTTTTAAGAGCGCATCATTGTCTAATTCAAACGCAACAAATATGGAGTAATCCTCTTTGTCCTGATACTCAACTTCAGCTTCAGCCAATGCGCTTCTTGCAGCCCACGACCAAAACACGGGCTTGCTTCGCTCAACCAAAAGACCTTTTTTTGCTATATCACACAAAGCTCTGTAAATATCTGCTTCAAATTCAAACTTCATTGTGAGATACGGATTTTCCCAATCCCCAACAACACCAAGCGATTTAAATTCATCTTTTTGTATTTGTATATATTTTTGTGCATGTTCACGACATAATTGTCTGAATTTCGCTTTGGGCATAGCATCTTTTTTCTCTTTGCCTATAGCTTTTTCAACTTGCTGCTCTATAGGCAGTCCATGGCAGTCCCAACCCGGCACATAACGTATATTTTCGCCGAAAAAATAGTGAGTTTTGATAATTACATCTTTTAGTATTTTATTTAATGCGTGACCTATATGAATATTTCCGTTGGCGTATGGAGGACCATCATGAAGATTAAAGCTCTTCTTTGCAGAAGCTCTTTTTTGTTTCATCTTTTTGTAAACATCTCTTTCGTTAAACCATTGAGCGTAGCGTTTGGGTTCATTTTCGGGAAGGTTTCCGCGCATTGGGAAATTTGTCGTCGGCAAAAGGAGCGTATCCTTGTAATCCATTAATTTCTTCTCCTTACTGTTTAAAAAGATAGTTTTATGTTTGAGGCTTTAAAAAAATTGGATAATTTTAGCTAAAAACTATTTAAGAAGCTCTTACATATAAAGAGTTTACGTCTGTTTGGGTTTTTTGCAGCGCACAATCTTTGTCATCTCATCTAAAAGCAGATAGAGTTTTTGTGTACCGTTTTCAAGCGCGTAATAATGAAAAATATAAAATATAAAAAGTATGGTCAAAAGAGCACTTAAGATAAATGAGGAGTAGTTTGTGCTTAGAATTATTATAATGATACTTATCATATCGCAAAGTCCGACAAAGACAGTCACTATCAAATGTATAAGCCTCTCATGCCTGAAAAACTCTATCCACCCTTTCAAATCACTTAAGTCATTTTCGGTTGCCCTTTTTGTTTTGATAAGTTCTTCAACCCACAAGAGTTTATGCGATAATGTCTTTTTCACAATATATCCTAATTTTAAGGGGTATTTCACCCCTGTAGTTAAAAAGAGTAGACTGCTGCAAGACTTACTTTATTGTAATCGTCGTCTCCCTCGCCGTTACCATTGACAAAC